>NZ_JBHIQF010000015.1:0-65033 GCF_042196445.1 Bartonella sp. AP11XZML | reverse complement strand
TTTTAATTCCTATTTTTACCAATAGGTTAATTTACCTCAAATTTGACCGTACAGAGCGTTTTATATTATAGATATGGTTTTTCATCGTAAAATCTTTAAATCGCTTTGTACGGTGCCTTTTTGACGATTTAAATGCATGTNTTTTTCATCGTAAAATCTTTAAATCGCTTTGTACGGTGCCTTTTTGACGATTTAAATGCATGTCTAATCGTAAAATGATCAGCACTTTTCACTAGTTTGCTGTGGACCAAAGCGTTTCATTATCCCACCAATGCCATTTAAAGTCTCTTCAAGCTCTTGCTTGTGAACAAGCGTTATAGGCATTGAATGCTCTTTCGCTGTTTTTTCTTTGAGTGCTTTCTCACGTGTGTTTTCAATTGCTCTACGTACACTTTCGGCTTTTGCAAGAAGGGTGTTTTCTACTGTCTGGCAATAAGCTAAAAGCTCTCCACAAGTTGGCATAAATGTTTTTGATATCCCAATTGCTTGACCAGTTACGATATCTTCGACACCCTTTTTCAGAGCATATGCTGAAATCCGTTCCAGCATCATGCTATAGGATAGGACAACGGCTTTGGAATCTGTGTTCGCAGGGACTCTCATGCTTGAGAGTAGGAAAGAAGCTTGCTCAATTTGCTTAACTGAAGCTTTCACAGAGAGCAACGCTTGTAGACGATTGCAAGCATCTAAGGTTTGCACTTCCTCCTGTTTCGTCAATGTATTCCCAGCTTTCAGCGTCAATGGATACCCCGGACTGATCATTTCCATAATCTTCTGCAGATGAGAGATGATCTCTGAGTTCGTTGAAGCCTTCTGCAAGCTGTTCTGTGAAAGTTTTCTGAGTGAATTTTCCATGATAACCACCTAACCGTTCTTCCTGTTCTAATCTTGCTTTTTTCTTTGCTAGCGTTCCGATAGGGCTTGTGACCCAATTGTACCAAGTCCTTTGCCAATCCCGTTTGTTTGCATTTTTACCTGGATTTGCTATCCAGTAATTTGTGAACCGCTCAAATTCTAACAGCGCCTCATCATGCGTTAATCCTTGATCGATTGCGTATTGCAAATTAGGTTTGAAATCCTCAGGCAGTCGATAGCCTCGATTAGTTTTCGCTCGTTTTGATTTTTTGGGAACGTTCTCTTGCTCGTGAATGGGAGGTTGGTTGTCTACACCCGTTGTGATTTGCTCTGATGTGGTTTCAACAGCAGAAACCTCTGTTGGCTCGTCAACCTGTTCGTTTGTTTCTAAACTTTCAGAACCAATTTCTTTTTTTGCTAAAACGATAGTTTTAGTTTTTTTATTATATATGTTTGTATTGTTTGTTATAGCATCACAAGCATCATGCTTAGCATCCTTAAGCATACTGTTAGCATCATGCTTAATATCACAAACATCTTTTGTATTTTTATCCCATCTTGCCTTCGCTGCCTTCTGCGCTCTCTCTGAAAACTTATTCAAATTCTCATTAGAGTTGTTGAGTTCCTCTTCAACCTGTAAACTCCATAAACGACCGTCTTCTAAACGTATCAGTTTCTCATCACTCAATAAAAAATCTAGCGCTTTATTAAAAGCTTTTACTGAACAACCAGAAATGCGTGCTAATATAGAGGCATTCTCAAGAATTGGCTGTCTCTTCTTATACATAAGCAATATCAACATCATATAAGTCGATATTTGATGCGACGTCATTCCACTAGCATCAGATACCCAATCAGAAGGAAAACAACGAACCCAAGCTAATTTAGTTGACATATTTCCCCTCCTGTTCTTTATTATTATTTAGATCTTCATTGAAGTTATTGAGTTCCTCCTCAACTTGTGAACTCCACAAACGACCATCTTCTAAACGTATGATGACTCCAACCCTCAATAAATAATCTAACGCCTTTTCAAATCTTTTTACTGAACATTTAGTAAGATAAGAGAATCCTTGTGAATTATTTATAAGAGGTTCGCCAGTGTAGAGCATTTGCAAACGCAACCTGAGATAAACATTGCCTTCAATTGCGGGTAAACAAGCAAGATCAAGAAGCCACTTGTCTGCAAAAAGCCTCGTCCATGGCAACTTAGTTGACATATTTTACCTCCTTTTCTTCATTATTATTAAAGGCAAAATTATCTAGCTCTTCACTGAGGTTATTGAGTTCTTCTTCAACGCGCGTATTCCACAACCCATTATCTGTCTCAACAAGTTTATCATTCCTCATTAAGTATTCGACAATAGCTGCAAATTTTTTCTGTGAACAATTGCAAGCACGTGCAAGCGTTTCAAAATCTTCTTTAATTGGTGCTTTTTTATCGTACATGCGAACGAGAAGCGTCATATAAGCGCCCCTTTGCTCTAACGTCATTCCATCTGTACCACTTATCCAGTCATACAAATGGAATCTTATCCATGGCATTGCATTAGACATGCGCGCCCCCTTCTTTCATTAAATATAAATGAGTGATCATAATCCCCCCCCTTAAGGCTCTACGTATTTATATGTTTGCTATGACAGAGCGTGTTGTGATTGCCTGTCTTGAAAAAATGTTTGTGAAAAAGTAACCTCCCAGTGATTCTAAAAAAGTGGGGGGAGTTATGATGCAAGATATGATCCAAAAAGAGTGGATAGAGTGGATAAAGATATTTTTTACAAATTTCCTGTCATTTATCGCATCGATTTCAGTATCGCTTATTTTAAGATGCAAAGACCGTAAAGCAGACGCAAAAAAACAAGCAGAAAATAGGAAATGGATAACCAAGCAATTTGCAGAAAGAAAAAAACAAACTGCAGCTCTTGAAAAGATTGCCACGAACTTAGGAAAAAACCTGGAAATTTTATTAAAAGATAAAGATATACGTGCTTTGAAAAAGCTACTACATATTGAAGCAGACTTTGATTTACTAGAAACAGAAAAAGGTATTTCACGTATCGCTATAAGGATGCATATTACAAACTTAGCAAAACAAGCTATTGTAATGAGAAAGATAAAAATATCTGAAACAAATCCCTTTGAATTTTGTATACGTGCTATTGTTTTTCCTAGATATCTTGATTCTTTCGGTGATATTCTTTCAATCATCAGAAAAACTAATAAGCATGTTAACTTATATCTAGAAGATATAAAATCTAATACTAACCCAAAATTTGCTTCAGATTTATTTGTCATACCTGTCCACAAATACACTGCTTTTGATCTCCTAATAAATTGCCCCGAGGATCAAGCTCAAAGCGTTGTGAATTTTACCCTTGATTACACATTACAAAAAAATCCAGATAAATTAATCACTGCTGATTTTTGGACATCATCAACTCACACAAGGCAAACGTATAATAAAATTATTCCTGGAGTGTTTCTTCCATAGCTACCTTGCGTAGAAATTCCTTGTGATCGGGGTCTATAGCGTCTGCATCTGCTACATGGTGTAATGGAATAGTTTCGCCTGGACGGACTTTAAATGTAGGTGAGGTGAGGAAAAATATTGGTTTGAACCTTTTTATTTTCAATGACATGTCTTCCGTTAATCGCATGTATTGTTTCAATATTTCAATCAGTTCTTCTCGTTCCTTAGCTGTTTCCGTAAGAATTTTGAAGCACCTTTGATATTCCTGAATAATAAAAAAGTATAGTACTAGTATACTAGGGAGTATGACTAAGATATTTGATATTGCCATTATTATGTTTTGACTCATTATTTATCTCCATTCTTCATTATCTTGTGAATATTGCTTGTCTTGAAAAAATGTTTTTGAAAAAGGAACCTCGCAATGTTTCATTGTTAATTAAACAATCTTGATTTTTGGCTCAAATGACGCAAGTTAAAAAACTTCTCCTGAAAAAACAAAATCGATCAATCTTGGTTCTTCTTTTTTGTTGATTAACTCAATGATTTTATTATTTAGTTCGTCAATAACTTTCATCTGTGAAGCTAACTTTAGCCTTTGGCTGTATAGCGTTTCTTTTTTTTGCTTAATTAAAGAGGATAGGTTTTCAAGTACTACTTGCTGTTGTTCAATTGACTTATCTCGCTCTGCAAGAGTGGCTTCATGCCATCTCATCCAACTATCAAATTTTGACTTATGCCATTCTTCTTACAACCTATTAATCTGCAAATCCGTGTATAAAGTTTCTTCAATATTCCGTTTCTCATGATCTTTCTTCTTTAAGAGTGTGAAGGGTGCTGTTGATGTTCATTCTTTTCTTCATATTGAAGCTTCGTCATTTCATTTTGTTCACATGGCTTCATGCAAACAGTGGAACCCTTGACAAAAGCAGGCGTTGGAGGAGATTGTTCATTCCATAACGCTTCGAGAAGATATGCAACGGCTCCTCTTGAAGGAACACCATATTTTTCCCAACGCCATACTGTTGACTTGTTGACGCCTAACCGTTCTGCCATTTCTTTCAGAGTTAAATTCAGATTTTTACGTAACTGTTTTACTGCTATTTTTCCCATAAAAAGTAATATGCATTATGAGTACTTAAAAGTCAAGTCGAAATGCATACCAATTATATGCAATATGAATATATTAAGGAGATAAAAATGCTTAGTAACACGATAGACCAATCTGCTAGATTAATAAAAGCGCGTTTAGCGCGTGGTTTTAGAAGTGCTAAAGAAGCAGCTAGATATTTTGGCTGGAACTACTCTAGCTATATACAGCACGAACAAGGATTAAGAGGAATATCGCGGGCATCTGCGAAATATGCAAAAGCATTTAGAATTAGTGAAGGATGGTTATTAACTGGAGAGGGAGAAGGCCCCTCCTTTCCAATTCCTGCGACAAAAAAAACTGTTGATGAGCAAATTATTAATCTACTGCAAAAAACAACTCAACCAGATAAAGAAACAATTCTTCACCTTTTAAATCGCCTGCATGCAGAAGAAAAAAAATAAAAGCTTTTTTCTTTCATTACTAAATGTAGAAACCAGATGCATTATTTTGTTATCTAGTTCTATATCGCTTTTTATTATTTTCATAACCATTCACCTTCCCCTTTCATGAGAATCGTCATTTAGAAAAAATCTTCTTACAAGATTTTTATACCGTTAAAAATAAAATACACATAACGCATATTTTATTGTTGACAAGTATGCATTATGTGTATTATATATATTCCATAAACCACGCACAAACAATCGCCAAGAGGCGTTAGGGAGGAAAAATTATGGAAAATCCAATTCTTATAAATTCTGATGAAATCTTATTAGTTGTCTATGATGATGATCAAAACATTGGTCGATCGGGACCACTGGATGAAAGCCAAGTTCTAAAAATTATTGACGAGGCAGATGATGCAATCCAAATCTTTCGCATCAATCCTTCTGAGAATAATTGTGAAGATATTTCTGAAGAAATTGCAGAAGCATATGTAAAAGAAAATATCGAACATCTCCATGAGGAGAGTAAAGTTCATGACTTTGTACGCGAAAGTGATGCTTACCAAGAACTTTTAGACGAGATCGCAGACGAAAAATATAATGATGAGATTTACGGTACTTACGAACAACAACACCGTTTGCGTCCTTGTGATGTGCTTTAAAAATTCTTAAGGGCGCTTTTAAAAGCGCCTCCCCTTTTCCCGTCAATAATTGATTAGAGTAAACTTATGACCACACATGATACTCATATTCATAGTGAAGGATATCTCACGCCTGAAAACGAGGTAGACAACAAAATCGGTTATGTCCAAATGGTCAATGCCCATGTAATGCATAGGCACTTACATTTGAAACAAGATTTTTCCACTTGGTTTAATGATTGTGTTGAGAAGCTTGATCTAAAAGAAGGCATGGATTTTGTTTTTACAAAACAAGAATGGAACAGACAGAAGATTTGTCCAAAATCTGAAATAGAGACAGATAAAACCGATAATCATTATTTCAAAATTCACGCAGCAAGGAAAATTGCTCAAGCAGAACGTCATAGAAACTATGGCGGAATATTATATAAAACCTTGTGTTTTTCTTAATTAAGGGGGTGATGATGCGAAACTTTATTACAATATCTGAAAACAATTTTCAAAACACAACTGTTCCAACCATGTCTAGTCGTGAAATTGCAGAGTTATGCGGTAAGCAACATGCGCATATTATGCGTGATATTCGAAAAATGTTAGGAGAATTATATCCTGAAGGGGGTCAATCCAAATTTGGATCCACCTATTTAGATAAACAGGGTAAGCCCCAAAACTGTTACAACCTCCCCAAACGTGAATGCTTAATTCTCGTATCTGGTTACAGCACTGCCTTACGAGCAAAAATAATTGATCGTTGGCAAGAGTTGGAAAAGCAAGCGGTAACACCACAAATCGACTATTCAAGTCCAAAGGCTATGATTGGCTTTTTGAATTACCTACAAGGTCAAATAGATCAAAAAGACACCATCATTGAAGATTTAACACCAAAAGCCATGGCTCTTGAAAGCTTACAGCGCCATGATGGACTCTTCGGTCTTACAGAAGCCGCTAAAATACTTGAGATGCAACCAAAACAGTTCATTCAATTCTTACAGCAAAAAGGTTGGGTTTACAGACGAGCAGCAGGTGGAAATTTGCTACCGTATCAAGACAAAATCCAAAAGAAACTTATGGATTGTCCAACCATCACACTTCAAACCGCAAGTGGAATAGAAAAAGTCATTCCTTGCGCAAAAATCACAGCAAAAGGAATTGGTGTGCTGTCTCAAGAGCTTAAAAGACAAACCATGCATTAAAAGCAACAATTATGGAAAAGAAATACGAACGACTAATCTTATAGTATCTCTATAAACCGTTTCTAACCACACAAACAACTTTTTAAAACATGCGTGATTCACGCCACGGGGGAATTGCGCTCAAATAGGAGGAAATCAAGATGAGTGAACAAAACACTAACCTAACAGAAATTGAAGAAACGCATCACTTAGCGGTTAAACAAACTGCTATGGAACGTATTTTAAACAGAGCCTTAGAAAATGACGTCGATATGGACCGTCTCGAGCGTCTCATTGCCTTACGAGAAAAAGAAATAGAACGACAAAACTACGAAAGATTTGCCAGGGATCTTTCGAATATGCAAATAGAATATCAAAAAATACAAAAAAACTCTACAAACACCCATACAAACAGTCAATATGCAACCCTTGACCAGTACATTGATGCTGTAAAGAAGCCTCTTGCAAAACACCGATTTGCTTTGTTTTCTCGTATCAAAGAACAGAGTTCAGACAATATAATTGTAGAAATGACTTTGACGCATCCGTCTGGAAATAAAATCTCAACAGAAGGAAAGTTTCCTTATGACACTAAAGGATGCAAATCAAATATACAATCGGTTGGTTCTGCAATCACATACGCACGCAGATATCTGTTAGGTATGCTTCTTAATGTCGTGAGTGAAGATGATGATACGGATGGGAACACACCTATTAAAAAGGCTTTTCCACAACAGATCAATGAAATCAGAAGACTCGTCGTACAAACCCAAACAGAAGAAGAAAAAATACTTGCTTATGTCAACGTCAAAAAGCTTGACGATATGTCTGAAGGACAAGCACAAACGGTGTTACATCTTTTGAAAGATAAACAGAACAAGCAAAAGGTAGAAACAGATTCTACACAAGATACCGATATAGCAACGCCACACGAACAGGGAACGGCGGTGTGAGATGGAACAAAGAACAGCAGAATGGTTTCAAGCGCGCTTAGGAAAAGTCACTGCTTCAAACGTTTACAACGTACTCAGTAAGACAGCAAAAGGTTTGCTTACAAGCAAATATGAAGACTACAAAACGAAACTCATGGCAGAACGCTTAATAGGGGAAATAAGCCAATCTTATACAACACCTGCTATGCAATGGGGCATTGAACATGAAGAGAATGCCTTAAGAGAATATGAATTCATTTATGACGCAGAAGTCACAAGATGCGGGTTTATCCCACACCCAAAAATGGAAATGGCGGGGGCAAGTCCTGATGGGTTGATTGGAGAGGACGGTTTAATCGAAGTCAAATGTCCACAATCAACAACCCATCTTCGTTTTTTTATTTATGACGAAATCAAGCCTGAATATATCGCACAGATGCAATTCCAAATGGCATGCACTGGACGCAAATGGTGTGATTTCATGAGCTATAATCCAAACTTTGTAGGCAAATCTACTGGTTTGAGAATGAAAATCAAACGCGTCCACCGTGATGAGCAATACATTGAAGAGATCAATAAAGCGGTCGAAATCTTTTTAGGGGAAATAGAACAAGAGATGCAAAAGATTTTGGCAAAAGCTGCTTAAACATATGGGGGTGCTCTCTCCTCCCAGCACCCCCGCCCTTTCCTAACAACTTTTAAATAATGCATGCTTCACGCTACGGGTGGATTGTGCGCAAATCAAGGAAATAAACCATGGAAAAGAAATACGAACTTACTGATGAAACAACTGAGGTTGATGGCAAAACTCTCCACCGCATTCGTGCCTTACGAGACTTTGGTGGTATTAAAGCAGACGACCTAGGCGGTCTTATAGAGCATGAAGGCAACTTATCCCATGAGGGCAATTGTTGGATTTGGTATAAGGCTTGTGTTTTTGGAGATGCCCGTGTTTATGGCAATGCACGTGTTTACGAGAGCGCACACGTTTTCGATGAAGCGCGCGTTTACGGTCGTGCAGAAATTTATGGAGAAGCAAAAGTTTACGGTGATGCATGCATTTACGGCAGGGCAGAGGTTTACGATTGTGCACGCGTTTACGATTATGCAAAAGTTTTAGAAAATGCACATGTTTACAGTTATGCATATGTTTCCGATAAGGCAGAAGTTTATGGCAATGCAAAAATTAAAGACGGGCATGTAGGCGATAGTGCAAGGATTTATGGTGATGCTAAAATTTATGATCATGCAGAAGTTTACGGTAATGCATGCGTTTCCCATAATGCAGAGGTTTATGGTTATGCCAAGGTTTTTGGTGATGCCTTGGTTTTTGGCAATGCACATGTTCATGGGCGTGCAAAAGTTTACGATGATGCACGCATTTACGATGATGCACGTGTTTACGATAAGGCAGAAATTTACGGAGAAGCAAAAGTTTACGGTGATGCAGAAGTTTACCGTAGCGCACACGTTGATGACTATAACGCCATATCAACTGGAGAAAAGACCAGATGAAAAAATATGAACTGACAGATGAAACAATCGAAGTTGGGCGCAAAACGCTCCGCCGCATTCGTGCATTGAGAGATTTTGGGGACGTCAAGCAAGGTGATCTTGGCGGCTATATCGAGAAAGAAGACAATCTAAGTCATGATGGCAATTGCTGGATTGGGGATTATGCAAAAGTCTATGGTTATGCCAAGGTTTTTGGTGATGCTAAGGTTTACGAAAATGCACAAGTTTACGGTTATGCACATGTTTACGGCAATTCTCGTATTTATGGCAAAGCAGAAGTTTATGGCAATGCACAAGTTTACGAAGAGCCATACATTTACGATAGGGCGCGTGTTTACGGCAATGCGCATGTTTACGGTGATGCGCATGTTTACGGTCATGCAAAAATTTACGGTGAAGCATGTGTATGTTGGGACGACTGGATTGATGACGATAGAAGAATCTCAACTAGAGAAAAAAACAGATGAGAAAATACGAACGACTAGTCTTATAGTATCTCTATAAGCCGTTTCTAACACTGAAAAACAAACTTTTAACACCAGCGTGATTCACGCCACGGGTGAATTACATCTAAAATGAAGGGGAATAAACATGCCACACCGCCCACCTACTATCACGCAACCAGCTATTGCTCGTGCTTTAAGAGAAGCTAAAAAACAAGGATGTGAACTCATAGAAATCAAACCTACAGGGGAATTATTAATTCATATCAATAAAACCATAACACCAACAACGATAGATAATACTTATAGCATTGACGATTTTCCACCGCTTGAAAACGAGCAAGAAGACTACGAGACCAGCAAAAGCTGCCCCTCTGTCGACGGTATAAAGTTTTAGCCATGCCAAAACGCCGTCCACCGCATCTTGTTCGTGAACGTACACGCCATGGTAAAGTTATATGGTATGTACGTATTGGTCATGGACCACGGTTTCGGATTGAAGGAACCTATGGAACGCAAGAATTTGTTGACAATTATACGCTGGCTATTAAACAAGCGCAAAATGGCTCCTCCAAAACAAAGAGATGTACCAGACTCACAG
The DNA here is from genome assembly GCF_042196445.1 of Bartonella sp. AP11XZML. Lineage (NCBI taxonomy): Bacteria > Pseudomonadati > Pseudomonadota > Alphaproteobacteria > Hyphomicrobiales > Bartonellaceae > Bartonella > Bartonella sp. AP11XZML. The sequence continues at coordinate 54,864 of NZ_JBHIQF010000015.1, read as the reverse complement.
AAGGGTCTTTCGATTGGTTGTTGCATCAGTATTTACAAAGCATGCAATGGCATAATCAATCAGAATCTACTAAAAAAGTTAAATATCGAATTCTGAATAATGTTTCTAAACATATCGGTGATCGTGCATATAAAAGCATAAACAAACAACACATTCTTGAAGCCGTAGATAGAAGGCGAAAGACCCCCGCGGCAGCAAAACATTTTTTGACCTCTTTAAACGGTCTCTTTAATTGGGCGGTTGATAATGCCCTTTTAAATAGAAATCCTGCCTTTAATATAAAAGCACCAAAATCTTTAAACAGTGAGGGATTACTGCCATGGCTAGAAGAGGACATAGACAAATATTATCACCGTTGGTCACATGGTACACATGAACGCGTCTGGATTGATGTTCTTCTTTATACAGGCTTGCGTCGTGGTGATGCCGTTCGTATCGGCTGGAAAGACGTCAAAGATAATATCATTTATCTCAAAACAGAAAAGAGCCAATTTAAAACAGATGTTTTTCTTCCTATTTTACCAGAACTAGAGGAAACCCTTAAAATTGGTCCCATAGGTAATGAAACATTCATTTGTGGTAAAGGTGGAAATAAGCTTGTCAAAGAAAGTTTTGGCAACCTCTTTCGTGAAGCATGTAATGCGGCGGGTATTAAAAAATCAGCGCACGGATTGCGAAAATTAGCAGCAACACGTGCAGCCAATGCTGGTGCGACAGTTTCGCAAATGAAAGCGCTTTTTGGCTGGACAGAAGATAAAATGGCATCCCTTTATACCAAAACAGCTGATAGAAAACGACTTGCAATAGAAGCAATCAAAAAACTTCAAAAAAATTAGGGATAGGTGGAAAATAAGTTAAAAGAATCAACGGAATCAAAATTCCCGAACTTTTATATAACCTATTGATTTTATATAAATATAACGCTCCCTCTCTCTCCGCCATTAACCTAAAACGAACTTTCATATGCCTTATATGGCATAGCCTCAAAAGCCCAGCATTTGCGGGCTTTTTCGCTATTTGCAATTGACTTCCTCTCTATAAAAACACCCCGTTTTTCTCTAATTTTTCTCCTATATATGCCCCTTTCCTGAAAAACACCGTACTTGGAAAAACGAAGTACGGAGCTTTTAGTCATGGGAAATCAAGGGTTTGGCAATTGACCAGTTCGCAGCAGTCTATGCCTAGCATTGTCAACCAGTGAGCTGACGCAGGACATTATCATCTGCGCGAATGATGAAGCGGGCTTTATAGCACTCCTCTTTACGCGACCATCGAAGCGGGTTTTCAGAAAGGCCGAAGGTCTGTTTGAGTTTGTTTGCTAATTCCTGCTTCTGCTTTTTTAGCTTATCATCTGCATCGCTATCCTGCCACGAGAGGCTTCCCCCGGTTTTTGCAAGAACCAATAGGAGTGTCCACTGGTTCGTTCTTTTTCCAGATCTCTGATCTTTCATCTTCAGATGCTCAGGTTCCAGACGTTTCTGAGTTTGTCCGCATGTCACTGACAACATCTCTGTTGCGGTAAATTCGAACACAAACTGCTCCCATGTTGCGCCTGCTGGTGTCGGGAATTGGTACTCAGATCCCGGTTTAGCTGATTTCGGCAACACCGTTTCCAACCAATTGGAGATGATGGTTTGAGCGCTGTCTCTCGCCGTGACCTTGCCTGCAGCATCAACGACGAGCACATCATTTATGCCGATGAGCTTGGATTTATGCCTGATGCTTGCGTCAGAGCTGGCAGTGCTGATAAGACTGCTGGTGGAGGCAATTAACAGAAACGTCTGATCAGCCATGCAAAGCTGATTGACAATTTTATCCAATTGCGAGGATGTCTGGCCCAAAAAGCAATAGACAGGAAAGCTATGCTCGGCTTGTGGATTGAGCACACCAAATTTCCAAAGAGCCGTTTGGCCCGTGATCTTTTCATTTTCCTCAGTAAAACCAATGGCCTCAGCAATTTTGGTCGCCAGCTTTTTATGATCTATGCGATACAGCGCCAGTTCTGATTTTTTGAGCGTGCGTCGGTCGAACTGCTTGGTATCTGATGTGCAGATGCCAACAATATCGCTAGACCCATGTTGCACGACATTCATGTAGCACCCAGCTCGGCCATTACAGGGAATGGCAGATGCCTGCTCATTGGTGATGGCAAGCAGTTCTTCTGGAAAGTCTAGCCATTCAGCTTTTACACCCTTGCCACCAGAAAGCTCTATGAGTTTACGCCATGGCGGCGATTGATACGGCGTCATGACTCTCCTGATGTGCTACGGGTTGTTTGCTGTCTTCTTCCTCTTTCTGCTCATTTACAAAGCCACGTTTCCGCAGCCATGTTTCAATCAGGTGAGAATCTTCCTTGCGATCAAAGTTGGCCATATTCGGTGTTCGCACCTTGACCATGCGTGGACGTTTGGCATTTTCAAATTTCACCGAAAAACTGGCTGAGACTAGTCTGCCAAAGTTCGGGAATTCACGATCTCTTGAGGCTAAGGACGCAAACACATCATTTGAGCGTAGCGTCTGCTTGTCATTATACGGTCCAAGAAACTGGTGCTGGATTTCTACCAGCTTTATATCTTCCAGCCCATCAATATCGGCACAAGCCAAAGCATCAACGCCGTTATCGATCAGTGGCTGCAATGTATATTTTTCTGCGCCGGGGAAATATTCAGCCTGACCGAAGAGATGTTGGCTGAACAAATCTAAATACATGGTGCGCTCTTTCTTGGCACCGGACTTATTAAAGACGGCTAGTTCATTATTGGCACGATCATAGACAATCACGTCATGAAACTCTGGGCGGTAAAAAATGGTCTTGGATTGTCCAGATTCAATCTTGCCCTCACGCTTAAACGGCATGCCATGACGGATCAGGAAGTATGTCTTGTCTTCGTCCTCTGCGCTGACAGGCAAAATTCGACAGTCAGTGCCGCGTTTATTTTTCAAAAACCAAGCGTCCATATCAGCTTCCAGCGTTCGCATGGTTTCTGATTTTGAAAGAGTAAACGTATCAGGGGACCTTTGATCAGACTGGAAATACATGAATGATTTTGGCTTGAGGATCATCGCCTCTGCGTGAGGACGCTTTAAAAGCTCGGGATCGTGCAGCCATAATGCTAAGGCCAAATCAGCTGCTGTTGAATCTTCATGCGTGTCAATATTATTGGCTTCAGCCTGTTCACTCAACTCTTCAAAATGTTCACCATCGGACATTTCTTGAATGAAAAACAAGGCTTCAACGAATTCAATGTCCATATCCTCTGATGGATTCATCAGAACTTGGCAGAGCGTTTCAAAATCCAGCTCATTATCTTCATTCAGTTCAAAGCTGAACCCGCGTCCGGTCAGGTAGCTTTCATACCGTTTAAGAAAAGTAATCAGATTATCTTGTTCGATGTGTTTCAAAACATCAGGTTGGGCAAAACGTCGTAAATTATAGGTGCTCATGTAGTTATCTTCCTTGGGGTTCGTCTAGGAGGGCCTCGGTGTCAACACCCGAGCAGACGTGTAAGACCTTCCCAATTATTTTAAGTTCATCCTGTTGTCCTATGATGATGGGTTTTCGTTTCTGATTTTCAGGGCGCAGCTCAATATGCTCCCCTTCAATACTCAGCCGTTTTACAGTGGCCTCTTCGCCAACCATGGCCACCACAATATCGCTGTTTTCAGCAATAGATTGCTGGCGCACAACAACGTAATCTCCCTCGAAAATATCAGCATCGATCATGCTGTCGCCGTGCACTTTGAGCGCAAAGCACTTCCCGCGTAGAACATTATTCGGCACCATGACCTGACCAATCTTGTTTTCAAGAGCAAGAATCGGTTGGCCAGCCGCAACCATCCCCAAAACAGGAACAGCCGTCAAGTTGGTCTTATCCGGTGTTTGTGCATGGAGGATTTCGATGGACCGCGCTTTTCGCGCCTGTCTGCGAATATAGCCTTTATCTTCCAGTCGCTTGAGCCCTTCAAACACACTGGGTGCTTTCACCCCCAATTCCACAGCAAGCTCTTGTACCGTGGGCGACATCTCCATGGCACGTTTCAGGCGCTCAATGGCCTGTAATAAACTCTGGTGCTTGTGTTAATCTATCCATCTTACACTCAGTTATGGTTAAGCCCTTGCTCGCCTCTTGTGAGCAAAATGCGTTTCCAGAAGACTTCTCTTTCCAGTATTTTTTCATCGGGGGGGGGTGCTAAGCCGCTGCTCAAGCAACGCAAAACGGAAATGAGAACGGCAGTAATCAATTCGCGCTTTGTTTATCATATCATGAATGCTTTTGTTTTCCCCATGACCCGTTTCAATGTAACACTTCCATCGTGACCATATGCCTTGATCACCATAAGCAGAGCCGATGTAGCGTTTTCCCGTATGTGTATCGGTAATCGGGTAAATACCCTTAACGCATTCTAGTGCTGTTTTCCAATCTGGCCTGTCATTCTTGATCAAGACTTCGAGCTCTTCAAATGATAAGTCTATTTTATCGTATCCGCAGAATGCTCTCCCGGAATATGGCTCACGCAAAATCTCTTGCACTTCAAACTTATGGTAATGTGGCTCCATATTGGTCCTAGTCGTGCGGTTGCGATAAGATGATCGGATTTTCAGACGCCCAATAAACTCTTTGCCCAAATCAGTAAGCTCAACCTCATAGCGGTCTGCATGTTTCTCCAATACTCTGAACACACCACCGAACAGCCAGATGTCGGTTTCGTAGTGAAATTGCATGAGTGAGAAAATAAGCGGCCTGTTAAAATCATTGCGGCCCGGCCAGTATTCCTGCCAGCCTTGCCATTCTTCTTTGCTTCTTCCCCATACTTCTAGCGGCTGCGAGTGCTGGTTGTATCTCGCAAAGTGAATTTTATAGTCGGCCAAATTTTCAATCGGCCATATATCTTTGAGCAAAATTGACATTTTCAAACTTCAACTATATCTTAATTAACAACCTAATATAAATTAGGCTTATGATTTTCACAAGCCTAATTTGATTCAATGCACAGCACTGACTGAACCGACAGTTTTCAAGTCATTTCAGTAAGTAACTCCTTGAACGACGCAATAATTCTCAAGGAGGTTCGCCATGTCTTCACTTTCCCCAAACCTAATAAATGAACGAGATTGCCGCAATGAGGTAGCGCGTTTGCTGACACTTGGCATCCTGCGTCGCAAGATACGCCTGAACCGTCAGTTCGAGCCAACACATCCCTCTAATTCATTGGACTTCAGGTTTTTTCCAAGCGTTCATGTCCATGACGAAGAACCAAAAAACCAAGGAGTTCCTGATTAGTCATGAAAACAAAGAGCTCACCGAACGGGAGCGATTACAAATCAAGCTGGGCCAACTTCCTGCCGGACTTGTGTCCGATGCAGATCGGCAAAAGGAAGTTGCCCATATTGTCGGCTTGGGCTGGCAACGCCTCCGCTTGAAGCAAAAGAAAAAAGCAGAATCGCAGGAAGTGAAGAATGGATAAAACACTTCTGGCGCGTGTGGCGGCGCTCCCAAATATGCCGTTATCCGACTTAAAGGCTTTATGGCGGGATGTGTATCAGGACGAACCACCTGGTGGCCATAAAAGCCACATTGTCCGCAGACTGGCTTATCGCCTGCAGGAGCTTGCTTACGGCGTTGATCCACAGATTGAGAACCGGATCGAACAGCAGGCCAATGATTTATTCGGCTCTGGCAAAAAAGCCAAGCCGAAACGCAAGACACAATATCAGCGGCCCATCCCCGGTATCAAACTGGTGCGGGAATATAAGGGCATCAGGTCACCATTTTAGAGGAAGGTTATGAATATGCAGGCTGCCTATACAAAAGCCTGTCCAAGGTTGCACTGGCCATTACAGGCAGCAGCTGGTCTGGACCTGCCTTCTTCGGATTAAACAACAAAGCACAAAGAGACAAACATTGAGCACAACCACACCGAAAAAACGCTGCGCGATTTATACGCGCAAATCCACCGAGGAAGGCTTAGACATGTGGTTCAACAGCCTTGATGCTCAGCGAGAAGCTTGTGAATCCTACATCGCCTCACAAAAGCATGAAGGCTCTGGTTCCAGCTTCCCGATAATTACGATGATGGCGGCTTTACAGGCGGCAATATGGATCGCCCAGCTTTAAAACGCCTTATGGACGACATCAAAAGCAGCCTGATTGATACAGTTGTCGTGTACAAGGTTGACCGCTTGTCACGCTCCTTGGCTAATTTTGCCAAACTGATTGATCTGTTTGACGAGCACAAAGTGTCCTTCGTTTCCGTTACTCAGCAATTCAACACCACCACATCAATGGGCCGATTGACGCTGAACATCCTGTTTAGCTTTGCCCAATTTGAACGTGAAGTGATCGGCGAACGTATCCGCGATAAATTGGCAGCCTCCAAACGCAAAGGCATGTGGATGGGGGTGTCACACCTATGGGCTATGTGGTCAAAAACCGTGAGCTTGTGATTGAGCCCGATGAGGCTGAGGGTATCTGCAAAATATTCGATCTATTTTTGATGACCAGAGTCGCCCACGGAAATGGCAAAGATGTTGCCGCGCATGGGGGTAAGCAAAAAGCGCACAACCAAAAACGGACGTGTTATCGGTGGTAAAGCACTGGATAAAGACGGCCTTTATAAGATTCTGCAAAACCCCATCTATATCGGAAAAATCAAACATAAAGATAAAATCTACGAAGGCCGCCATCCAGCCATCATCGATATAGACACGTGGAATAAAGTCCGCGCCACCATGAAAGAAAATACCATCAACCGAGGCGCAATCACGCGGAAGAAAACCAAGGCCATTTTGATGGGGCTTTTGAAGTGCGGTGAATGCGAATGTGGATTGGTGGCAAGTCATACCCGTAAAAAAGGTGGCAGGCTTTATCGCTATTACACCTGTGAACATTACCGCAAAGGTATCAACCCGGATTGCAAGGTTCGCAATGTCAGCGCCAATGAAACGGAGGCATTGATATTGAATCAGCTTCAAGCTGTTTTTGCCTCGCCGGAGATGATCATGGAAACGTGGCGCGAAGCACAAAAAGAGGATGAGACCATCACGGAGCATGAGGTTTACAGCAACCTGAATGACATCGTCCCGATCTGGAAAGAACTTTATCCTGCTGAAAACAACGCATCCTTGAGCTGATGATTGAAAAAGTCATCGTCAATTATGAATTTGTCGATATCCGGATCAGGGCTGCAGGCATGGATAGTTTGGCTCGGGAATTGGACGAGCAAGACAAGCGGCTGCAAGGCATTTCAACAAAAAACTGGAGGAGAAAGCATGGATAAATGCGTAAATATGATGGCGAACAACAGCATTTCAATCCGGGTGCCAATGCGGATCAAGAAATATGGTGGCAAGAAAATGATTATTTTGCCCGAAGGCTACCAAATGACCCCGCCACAAGAAGCACCCAAGCAAGACGAAACATTCGTAACGGCCTTGGCCAAAGCCTATTACTGGCAAAACCTGCTTGATACGGGGCGCTATAAATCCATTGATGACATGTCACGCCAACGCCAGATCAACACCTCTTATATGTCGCGGATACTGCGCCTCAATCAACTTGCTCCCCAGATCAAAAAGGCCATCTTGGATGGCACGCAGCCGCGCCAGTTAAGCCTGCAGGATATACAAACCCCATTTCCCGATATTTGGGATGAGCAATTAAAGCATTTTGGATTTGCCTAATCTCCCTTCGGTGAAATTTCACCGACCACCCTGAAATTTTTTTCAAAAAAATTTACACCCACCAAAGCCCCGGCATGCGGGGCTTTTTTGTTTTTGCGCCTTGAGTAACGCACCGATTTTCAGGGTCTCCAGTGAGTTTTCGCCAGTCCCAGTTGACCCGCCCGCGTGGCGGCTAACCGCAACTGGAGACGAAAACCATGAGCAAAAACAACTATGAAGGCATCTATCCTTATGTCGTAAACCAAGTCCGTTATCACGCACGCAGCCTGATGCGGCACTCCGCCATTCATGGCGTAGAAGTCGAGGACCTCGAGCAAGAGTTGATGCTGGATTATTTATTCCGCAAGCAGGCTTATGTTCCTGAAAAAGCAAAATGGTCGACCTTTGTTGACCGCATCCTCAACCACAAATGTGCCAGCCTCATTGAGGCCGCCCGCGCCCAAAAACGTGGGTCCGGCATCAGTGATTTTTCACTTGATGCGTGGCTTGAGGATAAGGACGGCGACGACAACGCTCTGCCTGACCCTGCAACCGAAGACCTGACCAACCGCGACCTTCAAATTGACCTTGAACAAGCTGTTCAGCAGATGCCGTCGCATCTGGTGTTTCTGCTGGTTGATCTGCGAACGCTCAGCATCAGTGAAATCTCACGCAAAACCAAAACCCCACGCTCAACCCTCTACGGGGCGCTGTCCGAACTTCGCGGATCGCTGAAGGAGCGTGGCTTTGCGAAATATCTGCACTGAGCCGCCGACAAGTTTTTGAGCCCTCTCGGTAAGTAACTCCTTGAAGGCAAGAAAACATGCCGGGTTCTCGCGGAAATACAAGACCTGAAGCAGGAAATACCGCGACCGCTTTGCTCTTTGGGCGGCGTCAGAATCCGGCAGCCGAAACGACATGACCAAAGAGCAAATTTTAACCTACGAAATCAAGGAGGTTTCATGTTTAAACCATCGTTACAAAAGCTGATTAAAGACAGCCTTTACGCCAAATATGTTTCGGCATTTATTCAAATCCCGGCACTTGGTGCCATAGAAGAAGACACCACCAAACCTATCCATGAGGCCACTCTGGATGATCTGGCCTTTGCCGCACAGGCTTTGGATAAAGAACAAAGCGCCATTTACAAGCGCCTGTCTGCCATCCGTGAGCTTTATATGGAAGCGCAACGTCAAGGCCATACGCAGCGTCTTGAAGAAATACAGGTGCAGGCCGATGTGGCAGAAAGCAAAGCGCTCTATGCTCATGCCAGCCAGCCCAGTGGGGTGAAATGGGTTGAGGCTCTGCGTGCATCTGTTCGCCCGATTATCACCTATGCGTTTTTCATTCTGTTCGCCACCGTCAAAACCGCTGCACTGTTCAAGTTATTGGATCAGGGTGTCGGAATTACCGACGGACTGATCGCCCTGTGGGATGCTGAAACACAGGCATTATTTGCCGCTGTCATGTCCTTCTGGTTTGATCAACGTGCCTTAGCCAAGTTCCGCTCAAATCCTTGAAAAACAAGATCTTATTCACTTGATAAGCGCCCGGAATGAAGCGTTACTGTAAGTGTAAAAAGTAATTGAAAATAGGGAGATAACACCATGAGCAAACTATTTTACAAAGCCGTGATTGAAGATGTTCAAAATGAGAAGTGTACCGATGCAGAGCTCGAAGCACTGCTCGATGCTTTTGAATACACGGCCAAGAAAATGGCCACCACACTGGTCCGTAAAGCTTAGTACGCACTGGAAGATTACGCCACGGCCAAGCAATACGGCATTGACCGCTTTACGCTGATGATTGAGCGCAAAGAAGTCCTCGGGCAAGAGCAATGGCATGGCGTTTTTGAATATGGGAACAAGAACCTTAAAGTTATAGGAACACTGGAAAAATGAGACATATCACACAAAACGAATTGGACCTGATCAAACGGTTCGAGGGCTTCTCTCGAACCGTTTATTTTTGCCCGGCTGGCTATCCCACAATCGGTTATGGCCATGTTGTGAAAAACGACGAGGACTTTTCGGCAGGCATTGATGAAACACAGGCTGAAGAACTCTTGCGCCAAGATGCCCAGATCGCAGAGCGTGCCGTCCTGCGCCTAATCAATGTGCCGCTGACAGATGGCCAATTCGATGCGCTAGTGTCATTCACCTACAATCTTGGCGGCGGAGCACTCCAGCGTTCAACACTGCGCCGTAAAATCAATCGTGAGGAATACGCCGAAGTACCAGAACAGTTCATGCGCTGGGTTTGGGCGGGCAGACGTAAGCTCAAAGGGCTAGTTCGGCGTAGGTATGCCGAATGCTTGCTTTATCAAATACACTAGAGTGGTTTTTCTAGTACAATTATTGTTTCTCTAAGCAGCTCTTTGAGTCTTGGGTTCATTTTCAGCTGCTGGCCAGATGTGCTAGCTCCTCGGCAAACAATCATTTCCCTTACTTTGAAACCTGTATCTTCTGCTATCTTAGCTAGGAGTGTATCTGTGGGTATGGGTATTCCTACATAAGCACTTTGGTCGACAACGATGTGCATAAATCCGCCTTTTAATAAAACATCGTAGCAGTTTTCAATAATTGTTCGCATATCATAAAAATATGATCGAAGCATACCCGGCACGAGACGTGTACGACTGTCACGCTTGCCAGTCATTCTCTCTTTTTCAGGAATCTTTTTTTCGATTTCAACACACAGCGTATCAACTAAATCAATATCAGTTGTTTTTTCAGCAGACTTTTTAATTCTATAGTTTCGTACAAGCCTTTCCCTGTATTTGCCAAGTTTGCTTAGTAGAGAATATTCTCCAAAAACAATTTCCAGCTTATATGATTCAAAATAATCGAATGAATTTGCATAGGGCGGAGAAAATATAATAGAGCCAGCGTGATCGCCAGATATAGCACTTAAACTCAACTTTCTTGCATCAAATTCTACGCCACGTGCTAAACTGTCCTCATTGTGTGGGTTATCTTCATAATCAATCAGTATTAGTTGCAGCTGGTCCAAGAAACGCTTTTTAACGTCGCCTACAGGTGAAGGTCTTGTTGCCAGCCCATTACCATCACGTTTTCGATTAGAACAGTCCTCCAAAATTGCTAATAAACAAAAATTCAAAATGTTGAATATGCGTTTATTTGATTCTTCGTGAATGCGACGCTTTATTTTAACAAGTTCAGTAAAGTTGCCTTGATCAAAATATTTACTAATTTGATCCTCATACTCGTTGTATTCATATTTTTCATGGTCAGTACATTTATTCCAATTATTTATTATCTTATGAAGTTTCTGCAGTTCACCTGTAGATAAAGCGTAAGATTTGACTTCTGTAGATAATATTGCGAAAGGATTAACGTCTAGGCCGACAGACGAAATGCCTAGCTCTGACGCTGCTACAGAGGTTGAACCTGAGCCGCACATGGGATCAAGAACAATACCGCCAGAAACGTTTGGGTATCTGGATAAAATTTCTTTAACAAGATCTCCTGCATAACCTTCGCGGTATCTAACCCACCTGTGGTATGGCTGTAATTTTGAAACAGAAGTGTTAACTAGTTTTTTAAAGAAAGATTCTTCATTTGAAACATTATATTTTTCTTCTAGATATTCTAAAGATTTACAGAGTTCTGTAGACGAAAATGTATCTTCCAAATCCGACCATATCAAACGTGGTTGATTTTCTGATTTAGCAAGCTGCAACATCCGCTAAGCCCTCCGTTTCTTGATTAGTTCTTAGATCTATCCGCGCATAGGCTTTTTCTAGCGACATCGAATTAAATTCGTTTTCGATATCCTCAATATTTGCTCCATCTTTAATCTGACGTATTAGGCAAAGGGCCGAGTTAGCATAAAGCTCAACTAAAAATTCCCCGAATGACACACTGCAGTCTTTTTCTTGAAGCTTTAACATCGTATCATTGAGACATTCATTGAAACTGCCATTATAGTCTTTCTCATTAGGCAGACTTTTCTTGCTGAATGTATAAATAAAATCACCCTGTGGAGTTCCATCGTGACGGAGGTGCGCCGTATCTCGATAAGCATGAATGGCTTCTTGGTAAAAAATCCCTTCCGGTTCAATATGAAATCCTGCATCCAAGGTTGCTTTGATAACGGCATACCATGCTCTAATATCTTTATTGTTAAAGGTGTAAACCAAGCAACCGTCTGATTTTAATACTCTGTTACATTTTTGAAAAACGCCGAGTAAAAGTTCATAGTAATCGGAAAAATCTTTCTGGTAGGTTTTATCTTTTGTTTTTCTGTGAACAACGGCTTCAGAAGCAAGCTTATGCTCTGGAAATGGAAACTTAGTTCTGCCTTCTAACCAGACCTGCCAAAAAGCACACAATTCACCATATTGGACATTACTTCCATATGGTGGATCAGTTATAATCATGTCGACAGAACCATCTGGGATATCGACCTGTTTTGAATCCACGCATTGCACCATGAAGTCCGCAGAGCCCTTTTCAAGGTCTGAGAAGTTCAGAGTATTTTTCTTTGAATTAAATCTAGAATCTCGATCTTTTAGGCCAGACTTGATCGCCTTTAATCTATTGTCAAAATATTCAAATGGATTGGTTTCAATAAATTGATTTGGTATCCAAAACGCATGCTTTGCCCACGCAACAGGTCTTCCATCCATCCAAGATGAAGTTGAGAAGTTCATGTTGTTGGTGTACCTGATTAATGAACTCAATATAAATATTAAAAAATCATACTCGGGATCACTCATATCTTTTTGAATTTTAAGCTTCTTGGCCATTTCAAAAAAGCTCGCCGAAATCAAAAGGTTTCTTGGGGTGAAAAAATCCGTAAATTTCACAAAGCCTTTTCTATGAAGACAATCTTCCTGTTGTCGGTCCCATTCAGCCGGAATTTCAAAATCAGGAAAATGAAGTCCTAAACTAGTTTTTAATTTCTCTAGGTTTTCGCTATATTGTTTATGTTTCTCAATATCGTCTCTAGACGGTTCCTTTGCATCATGTGCTCCGCATTTCTTGCATCGATATCTTAAGCTAATTATTTCACTGGAAATTCTGGGAGCGTCTGCTGCTTTAATATTTGAGCTGCAATGGTCGCAGACATATATGCCATTCTTTTGTTTTCCAGCATCGTTAAGCGCTTTATTGTCATTACGAAAGGACGTGTTTTTGCTACAATGTGGACACTTTATTAAATATGCATGCTCTATCCAACGAACATGTGCCTTGTCGTTTTTACAGTCTCCGCATTCTGTTGTAAAAGAATCTTCAAAATGACCTTTAACCATTTTCTTAAGGTCAAGTGCATAAGAAAGAATTTTAGCGGCATCAACGTCACAAATTTGGCAATACTGGATGAAAGAGGCTACCGGATTAACATCGGTCGAAACAATTTTTCGATTAAGAGTTAACCCTTCAATTAAGGTGACACCCCCTCCACCAAATGGATCAAAAATTATTTGACCTTCCTTCGTATAAAAGTCGATGAGTTCACGAAATACATTGTGAGGTCTTCTCGCGAAATATTTATGCATTTTATAAATCGGAGTGTGACCAAGTGACTTTAAATGTTTGCTAAAATATTTTTTTTGATTTATTTCGCCCATAGCGTATCTCCATAATCTTTATGTATGTGTTTTTCTGACTCCGCAAGGAGTGACGCTAGGAACGCTTCTTTTTCCTTTATTATCAAGAAGATATTTTTATTTGAGGTAAAGCACTCATCAAAGATTTCTAGGTGCCGCATAAGGTACCGATACTGGTTTCCAGCTGTAGTACGATCTGTCCATACATTATTGTACGAAAAAGCCTTTTCATATCTTGAATTTAAGTCTTTAAGTATCTCATTTTTATTTGCTTCGTTTGTAAGCAAAATATTAGGGTATGCAGCTTCTATTTCCTTGGCAACCGATATTGCAAGTTCTAAATCAGGCTTTCCATCATTGAATTGAATTGAAAATAAGCTGTACAAAAACTGGATGTAGTTCAGGCTCTTTATTTCAAGCATGAAGCTAATCGCCTCCCTATATGGAAAGAGAATACCGTCTTTATGTTCTTCCCTGTACAAAAGAAACTGGTTTCTAAGAGCGTCTAAAAAGCTTATATGGCCTTGCTTGTACAAAAGGCCTAGTTTACTTAATTGGTATTTGTTTCTCTCTACTTCATGAAGGAAGCCGACCCTTTTACAGTGAGATACATTGTTATTGTTTATTCTGATCTCTTTTGACGTGTATATTGCATCAGGGTTATCAGTGATAATTTCAAATGTAGGAGTTATTAAGCTTTCTTCTAATTTTATTGGTGTATAGTCACAAAGTGTCTTAAAAATACGTGTGAAGTCGCCTTTTCTTTCATTTTTTCCAAGTTTACTACCGACACCTATGCTACCCGTTGGGTTTTTGTTTACGTTTGCAATTCGTAGCAAAAGCGCATCTTTAAAGTCCGAAGTGTTCAATTCCGTTGGCAGATTTATAACTACTTTTCCCGGAACAGAACTACTACCTTTTATTCGACCTTTTGCAGCAGACAAATTGATTGAATCGATCCATTCTGCAAGAGCTTCATCTTGATCTCGCATAGCTTGAATGAGATTAAATAAAGCTTCAAATCCAGCTCCAGAAAGTACATCTTCACCTTCTTGATCGAGTAACACAGGAACGATTATATACGAAAGCCTGCCTGTTTCTCCAAATTTCTGTCTTACAGCACGACCGACAGCCTGCACAATGTCAATCATTGAACCTTTAGGGTCAGCAAAGAAGACAGCATCAATTAGAGGAATATCTATTCCTTCAGTCAAGCAACGAACATTTGTGATCACGCCCAGTTCTGAGTCTTCAAAATTTTGTATTATCTCAGCACGATCTTGAGCAGTCATGGCTCCGTTGATGTGTGCAATAGCAGTCTTTTTATCACCAAAAGAGCTCTCAGCAGACAAGCGATTTGCAAAATCACGAGATTCAGAAATCTTGGAGTGAAATGATATAACCTTTGTTAATCCAAGATCTTGTATGGATTTCTTTAGCAAAGCTATTTTATAAATATTTTGAACAGTTTCTGTATGACTATCATCATCAGTCACATAAACATTGTTTTTTATAAGTTGATTATATTCAGAACTGCTAATTCCCGTAAATACAATGCGATAATCTGAGATAATATTTTTCTCTATTGCTTCACCAAAAGTAAGCCGGTGAAAAACATCACCATAGATACTTTTATCATTCATAGAAAAAACAGAGAGATTATGTTCTTCGAGTTTTGAGCTTAGTTTTGGTCTAACGAGGCGCTCTGTAGCGGTAAGAAAAAGTTTTTTCTTTGTTTTAATGGCAGCATCGTCAAGAGCAATATTAAACTGAGAGTTTGAAACTCCCGCAGTTCTGTGCGCTTCGTCATAAAAAGCGATATCGAATGAAAAGCTATTTTCATTCTCGGATAGCGCATTCTTTATTACTTCCGCAGACTGATATGTACTAAAAATAAACTTCTTTTTATTAGAAGGCTGGGCAATAAAATTACGTACAGCTTCTGCTGAGGTAGTCACAGGTATATCAATATCGCCTATATCAATGTTATTGCTATCAACTTCTGCATCAACTGTTTGATCACTGCAAACGCACAAATACTGAAATGGCGATGAAGACTCAGCGGACCACTCCTCGAGTGCTTGCCTAACAAGTTGCAGGCTTGGGGCAAAAAATATTACGTTGTCAGCTTGAAGATGCTCAAGGGTCCACAGTGCGATGAGAGTCTTTCCTATTCCACAAGCCGCAATGAGCTTTCCTCGATCACTTGATGAAAATCCAGAAATAATGTCTTGAAGTATCTCAGATTGATATGGTCGAGGACTCTTCTTATCTCTTTCAATTTGAATATTTTGAGAAATGGCAGACTGATATAAAGAAGAAAAGAAGTCTTCGTCCAAAGAGGTAAATCGGTCAACTAATGCACTTAGATGCCCGGTTTTTTTATGAGCTACATTCGGCAGAATGTGAGTGTTAGAAATAATCAACCTGTAATCAGCGTACTCTGCTTCAGCCCAAAATGTTGAAAGTTCGCGTGATGTAAGTGCTGCTCGCCCAGACCGGAACTTGGCTTGCCAAGCGATATAATCTCCTGCGTTGTTGATAAAAACTCCATCTACGCCATAGTCTGTTTTCTCCAGACGAAGCTTATCAACAACATGCTTTGGAAACGGACGGTTATCAACAATTGGGCAATATATCTCTTTAATCTGATGTAAGTCAGATAAGAACTTCAAATAAAAATAACAGAAATATTCAAACGCATCGCCTTTAGCTTTGTTGTCACCAATAGCCTCAAGCGTTCTCTCAAGAGAATTCCAATCGCTGTATTTTGTCTTAAAAATATCAATCATCTTTGTTGGTTCTTTTTTCTTTTGATTGTTCGTTAACGCCTTCTTCTATCCACTTTTCGAGCTGCTCTCGTTTGAAACGCCAAGCTCCACCAACTTTGAACGCGGGTATCTTCCTGTCTGACAGGAGTTTATAGACGTGCCGTTCTGTTACTTTTAAGTAACGGGCTACTTCCTCAACTGTCAGAATATCGTGCTCGTCAGACATGCCTTCTCACTTATAATTTGGTCATTAAGATGTAAAATATTCTAAAATGTTCATAAGCACAAGGACAATGATAAAAAATGGCAGGGATGTAAGTGCAGCAATACGGTAACGATCAGATTCTCTACTCACCATCGGACTTGGTCACCTTTTTGGGGTGTCACCATGCGAGCTTCCTTGATGTGAAGGCGCTAAGCGAGAGCATGGATAAGGCCGAAGCCAGCACTACAGCTCAGCTACTGCAGCAAAAAGGCTTGGAACATGAGGCGGTGTATCTCCAGCAGCTTAAAGACGAAGGTAAATCCGTCGTTGAAATCCCTAAAGACTGCAATCTGCAAGATCGTGCCTAGCTAACACTGGAGGCCATGCAGTCCGGTGCGGATGTCATTTATCAGGTCGTTTTCTTTGTGCCGCCTTGGCGGGGTGATGCTGACTTTCTGATTAAGTGCGATACGTCGTCAGACTTAGGGGATTTCAGCTATGAGGTGCTGGATACCAAACTGGCGCGAACGGCTGAGCCCAAGCATATCATGCAGCTTTGCGTCTATTCTGAGCTGCTGACTGACCTGCAAGGATTGCGCCCGGCTGATATGCATCTGTTTCTGGGCGACCATGAAAAACACAGCTTCCGCGTGGCTGACTTTTTCTATTACTACACCCGCGCCAAAGGCCGCTTTGAAAGCTATCTGCAAAACCTGCCTGCGGACTCATATCCTGAGCCTTGTGGCCATTGCAATTTCTGCCCGTGGCGTGATGGCTGCAAAGCGCAGTGGGAGCAAGATGACCATTTAAGCCTTGTAGCCAACATTCAGCGCTCACAGATGGACAAGCTACGGAAGGCTGGTATCCGCACCGTTGCAGAGCTTGCCGCCACTGCACCTGACACCAAAATCCCTGATTTGAGCCGTGATGTATTTTTACGCCTGCGCTCCCAAGCTGTCCTGCAACACCACAAAGCCACCACTGGCGAGAATAAATGCGAGATCATTCTGTTTCCTCCGGGCAAGGGCTTTACCCGTATGCCAGTGCCGGATAATGGTGACCTGTTCTTTGATATGAAAGGCGCTCCGCTTTACCCGAATGGCTTGGAGTATTTGTTTGGGGTGTATTATTTCAAAGATGGCAAGGAGCTGTTCCTTCCGTTCTGGGCGCATGACCATGAAGAAGAAAAAGAGACCTTTAAGCGCTTCATGGGCTTTCTGGCTGATCATCTTGCTAAACACCCACATGCCCATATCTATCATTACAACCACTATGAAACCACAGCCCTGAAACGATTGGCCTGCCGTTATGCGGTCTGCGAAGAGCAGCTGGATAATCTGCTTCGCAACCAGAAATTCATTGATCTGTATCTGGTGGTGCGTGAAAGCATCCGCACCTCTGAACCCGGCTATTCCATCAAAAACATGGAAACCTTCTATATGGACAAGCGTGCCAATGCTGTGGCGACCCGCCGCCGATAGCATCATCGTCTACAACGAATGGCGTGAAACAGGTGCTGATGAATTGCTGCAAGAGATTTCTGATTATAACGAGGTGGATTGCGTTTCCACGCATTTGCTGCGTGATTGGCTGCTGACACTTAAGCCGGAAGATGCGCCGTGGTTTAAGGGCCTTCCGGAATATGCCGAGGAAGAAAAGCTACAGCGCAAGGACTGGGAAATCGAATATGAGGATTACCAAACCCGCCTTGGCGTGATCGAGGATAACCCACCGCCGATCAATGAGCGGCTATCGCATCTGCTGGAGTTTCATAATCGGGAAGCCAAGCCGCAATGGTGGAGCAGCTTTGAACGGCAGAACAAATTTGAAGATGAGCTGGTTGACGATACGGAGTGCCTTGGTGGCCTGCGGCAAGTTGGCAGCCCCGAGCCTGAAAAGCGTTCCCTGATATACAGCTATTGCTTTCCTTCACAGGAATACAAGCTGAAGGTCGGCGCTCAGGCTGTTGATATTGCTGTCATGGAAAATGCAGGCACGATTGTTGAAATCGATGAAGATGCCTGCATTGTCAAAATCAAGCGCGGGGTCAGCAAAGAACCATTGCCGGAAAGCCTATCAATTGGCCCACCGGGACCGATTGACAGCAAGATCATCCGCTCCGCTATTTACCGCTATGCCGACCATGTGCTGGAAGCGCCAGAAGGCACTCATGCCGCGACAGAACTACTGGCGCGAAATGTACCACGCATTCAGGGCAAGCAGTCGGGCGAAGCGGTTATCACCTCTGATGATCTGCAAGGCGATGCGCTGGAAGCCATCGCGGCATTAGATAACAGCTATCTCTTTATCCAAGGTCCACCGGGCGCAGGTAAGACTTATACCAGCAGCCATATCATTGTGGACCTGATCAAACGCGGCAAGAAAATCGGCGTTACCTCCAACTCGCACAAGGCCATTCACAACTTGCTGGAAAAAGTGGAAAGCGTTGCCGCTGAAAAAGGCGGGAACTTCCATGGCATCAAAAAAACCAGCAGCGGTAATGATGAAACCGTCTTTGATGGGCAATTCATCCGCTCAGAAACCAAGATCGAGAATATGAGCCTTGGCACTGATCTGTTTGCGGATACCGCATGGACATTTGCCAGCCCGCACTTTGATGGTTAGCTGGATTACCTGTTTATTGATGAGGCCAGACAAGTTGCGACCGCCAATGTGGTGGCGATGGCCACCGCGACCAAGAATATCATTCTGGTAGGAGATCAAATGCAGCTTGGTCAGCCTATCCAAGGCACTCATCCGGGCGAGGCTGGATTGTCAGTGCTGGAATTCTTGTTGGGCAATTATTCCACTATTCTGGCTGAGCGCGGCATCTTCCTTGGCCAGACACGCCATATGCGTCCAAGCATCTGCCAGTTTATTTCTGATGCCTTTTATGATGGTCGCCTGACTGCTCATGAAAGCACTGCTGAGCGCGGCCTGAATCTGCAAGGCGTTGATCTGCCCAATGCAGGGATTGTCATGATCCTGGCAGAGCATGAAGGCTGCTCACAAAAAAGCGTTGAGGAAGGCGAGATCATCAAAACCAAATATGATGCCTTGCTTGGCCAAGAGTTTACCGACCGTAATGGCATCCGCCCGATCCACCGAGGACGATATTCTTGTGGTCACGCCATATAATGTGCAGGTCAATTATCTGCGCTCCATCCTGCCGGACAATGCTAAGATCGGCACCGTTGATAAGTTCCAAGGCCAAGAAGCGCCGATCGTGCTGATTTCTATGGTGACATCCAGCGCCGAAGATCTGCTGCGCAACATTGAGTTTCTCTACAGCAAGAACCGTTTGAATGTTGCCGTGTCACGCGCACAGTGTTTGGCGGTCGTGATCGCTAATCCAAAATTGCTGGAAATCCCATGCGACTCTGTAGAGCAGATGAAACTGGTCAACACATTCTGCTGGCTGGATGAGTATGCAGCCTCTGGAGATACGCAACAAATTCCGAGGAGAAGTAACCTTGGCTAATAACTGGAACATTCCTGATTGGTTGGAAAAAGAAGTGCGGGATCGTGATAAGATTTGCGTCTATTGCAGGTCAGAATTTACGCCAGTAAACGTTTCCAGAAAAACGGCGGCAAGTTGGGAGCATATCATTAATGACGCATCCATAATCACACGGGAAAATATAGCGCTCTGTTGTTGTGGATGTAATTCAAGCAAGGGACAAAAGCCTTTGCTTGAATGGCTTAATTCTAAATATTGCTCTGACAGAAATATATCTAAAGATTCTGTTGCTCCGATTATTAAGACAGCAATAGCTACAGCACGTTGCGGTGAATAACTGGCTTAATCACCGTATATTTTGCGGCGATTATCCGTTTCCAATGAAGGCAAGGCAGGATTCGAACCCTCGGTATAGTACCGTAGTAATCTGCATTAAAGGGTTCATGCTACCCAGTATTTGAAATGCAAACCCTCAGTACCGTAGCAACAAAAACCTTGATTTTGTTATCTTTCAGGACGATTATTGTTGCAACTCAATGGTAGGTGTAGAGGATTCGAACCCAAAGGGGGTCAATACCCCGCCATTAATTTAAAACGAACTTTCATATGCTTGATATGACATAGTTTAAAAAGCTCAGCATTTGCAGGATTTTTTATTGTTTGAAATTGACCAGTTCGCGTCGATCTATGCCTATCATTATGTACACCTAGAAATTGCTGTTGAATTTCCATGAATTTTATACTTTTTAAGCTCCTCTCCTCTCGATCTTTAAATAACCTGATCTAGCATAAACGATCTCTTCAAATATCATTAAAGGATTTTTGCCATTATCACTAACTTCTGGTAGAGCTTTTAGAATTAATGGTGATCATAGTGCTATTTGCAATTTCGTTGATTAACGGGCTAAATGCGTTTTATCCACATGAGAGGTAACGAACACCTCAGCTTTTCTCACGCAATGTGCTCATTTAAAATTAATGTCATGAATATTTGTACAAAATTTTTATCTATACGATAATCAAAAAAAGGCTGACGTAATATAATAATTGAACATCATTCATGCGGCGCTTTCTTTTATCTTTAAGCTTTGTATGTAAATAGATAGTCCGTGCAAAATAAATAAAGGGGCGCAAAAGCCTATAAATACACATAGGACGTATAATATAGAAAATGAAAAAAAATTTCCTGCATATAAAAGCACAATAGAGAATAAAGCTGTTATGATGCGTACACTGGCATCACCTGCCAAAATCACCTCGGCTAAATTTTCACTAGGTGTGATAGCTTGTCCAATTGTTATTCCCGATACCCTAAAATAAAATTGCCCAATACCTAATAAAAACCCCATAATATAAAGGGAATATTGAGTAAAATTTAAATATAAAACAAAAGAGATTGCGATCACGGCAAAAGCCGGTGCCCCCCATACAAAAAAACGAATTAAAGATGGAAATTTCCGTAAATAATAAGATGAGATAAGACCATTGATCACAAAACCCAGTGCTGACAAAGCAAAAATAGAATTTTGAATAGCTGTAAATTTTATATTATCTGATGTTATAGAAGCAAGAACAAGTGGCAATAAAACAATAGGCCCCGTATAGAGAGAATTATTCAAAATACGATTAATCGTTAAAAACCGCAACGCAGAAATCCGCCAAAGGCATCTAAAACCAATTCCATAAGCCTTTTGAGATGGCTTTTTTAATAGCTCTTTTACTCTGTTTAGGTGTTGTATAGACTTTATACGAAACCATAAGCTGGCATTCAAAAGATAGATAAATACAATAAAGGCTATGGCTATTTTGTGCCCCAAATGCGCAATTATAAAATATATAAGCAACGGGGATATAATAACAAAAAACTGACAGCAACTAGTATAAAATGCAAAAATTCCAGCTTTTTGTTTGGGAGCTGGAACTAGCAGATTCAAGGCACTATTGTTATTTGGATTATCAGCCCCCATCAAGAGAGCAAGTAAAAAAAATACAAATAAAATAAGTACTGGATTGTTCATAAATAATAAGAAAGACAATAAACAAGCGCAAGTAATTTGACTATAAAACCCAATTATAAAGCCTTGATAGTGCGCCAACACGTTTCCCAAACATAAGCCAGCAATTCCAATTGCGATTAAATTAACGACATTTAAAGTAGCAGACGCTTCTCCCGTTGTATCTTGGAATTGTAACAAAGAAAGGCCAATAGATAATACACCACTAGCACAAAAACTCGTCAAACAACCAATCACAATCATAAGAAAAACAGAATTACGCAATAGCCTCTTTCCTTTTAAACAGAGACTCAAGCCATTTTATGATTTTCTCCATTGTCGAATATGGTTCGGTACTAAATTCCAGTTTTTCATAAAAGTTTAGTTCAAATGCGTTATAGGCACTTATTTTTTGAAAGTCATCTGTCAGCATGAATTCTATACTTGGTAACGTTGTACCTATAGATTGAGATAAATAATAGGAAATTACTTTCCAATACATATAGGTACGCTCTCTTGCCAAATAATTTTCCAAGGCATATTTCAAGTGACAACCACTTAAAATATATTTCGGACAATGGTGCAACGGATAATAAATACAAATAGCACCGGCTTCATGTCTGGGACAAGAAGAAATATTAATATTTTTATCATTTCATAATATTATAAAAACGCTCAGTGAGCAGATCTTCCAAATTTAGTCTAGTCACAACAAGATTGGTTGCTAATTTTTGAGAAACATGAGACCAAGCCAATCTACTGTTAAAGTTCTAATAACCTTTAAGTCAGATTCTGAATAAGCTTTTTTAAAATTCTCCACCCATATGTCTCTGTGACATATAATAACGGGCTCATCTCGTCTGAATGAACAAGATGTAATTCTAAACCAATATTATCACAAAGTTTTGAGCTCTTGAATTCTCCGTATCCTAATCTGGTATTCCTAAATCATCATAGGAACTAAGAATTTTTAAGTATTCCAACTTTTATTAAACTTTGTAACAATCTATTGGAATCTCCCCTTCACTGACTTCGACAATTATTTTCTCACCACTACAAGAACAAAAAATTATCTTTGAATTTGCTTACTTTTAGAAAAAAATGAGCAACACTCTTTCTTAACTATAAGAAACACGCTCTCTACCTTTTTCTTTATGATTATCAAAAAACTATCCCGTTACAATTAACCATCAATTATTAGGAGAATATTCTGCGTTTAGCCTAATAAACTGTTATAATCAATGTTTCTCTCTGTTCTAAAAATCAGAGTTTTTTCTCCTAGAGATACTCATAATTTCTTTACAATTTTTCCAAAAAAAGCCCCCCTTTAGCATTGCTATTAATACGATCATCCTGAGAAGTTTTATACATACACACTTCATTATACGGAATTCTATGTATTTTTTAACTTACTCAACTAACAAACATCTTTTAATGGACAAAATAAATCACGAAATTTGTGTGCTGTCACAATTTGAAAAACAATCATATATCTCCCTTTATAATTAAGAGAGTTTCATCGACCTGGTGAATATGCCAATCGTGTATTTTTTTTGGAAAATCCCTTTGAATCTCTATCGAGCCTTGTTTTGGCAGTATCATTTTTAATATATCATAAATATTTTTATTTAATTTAATTTTAGAAAACTTAGTCATTATCGTGTTTCATTAGATGATATGAGCAAGGTAGGGATTCAATAGTGTTGTCTTGCAGAAAATATTGCGTCCATTCTCTATTTTGGGGGTCGCCATATTTTCCTAAAAAAGGAGATTTTGTGATAATATCAAAAGGTTCAAGCTTTTTTTCTACAACGAGAATGCATTTTGTTCTGCAGAGGGAAGATTATAAAAAAACACTTAAGCTGGAAAGTTAACATAAATATAGAACTTACTTAATTCTGTTTATATAAGACGGGGTATTGCAAACTATGAATATAGGTTCGCTATGAAAGCAGAACTCCCATAGACGATTGTACATATTTTTTGTATATACTTAGGTCATTCTCGGTTGTCAAAAGCTCGCAAATTTTTAAGCATAGATCAGAATTTTTCTCTATAAACTTCGATACTTTGTATGGGGCTGGCTCCTCGAATGCAACAAAAGATGTGTTCTTTCCAAAACTTTTATAATTATCGCAATAAGTTATCAGGTTTTCCATTATATTTTTTGAGGTTAGCTTGTTGTAGAACCCAAATCTAAGCATATTTTTAAGTATCCATTTACACCGAATAGGCAGAAAAGGCCTAATTGTGTTATTCATGGTTGCATTGAATTCTTTAAAAATGACTTGCTTCCATTTTTAATATTTGTCTATATTTTCAATTATTTGCGCTTCTGAATCCATGTTTTCCTCCCAATTGCTGTATTTTATAAGAAATTGCTACGAATGATCCTCTCCAAAGCTGATAATTCATCATCACTGTGTCCCCAAATTGCTATAATAGCTGGGCAGGTATTTAAATCGATGGTTAGGGGGAGGGGCTCGTTTTCTTTAAAAAAGAGCATAAAATGAACCACATTTTCCCAAGAATGAAGCTTTTGCTGCCATACGTTAACATCTTTTATAATATGACCGTCGATCTCGTTGATAAGGAAGATAATACGCCCTTTTTTCTTAAAGCGACTTGGGGTTTGCGAAAACACGCCTGCAATAAGGTTAACGGAGCTTTCAAGTAAACCATCTTCATAGCAATGCGCGAACAAGGTGGGTGCAATTCCTCCGTGGAGGCGGGCTCCTACTTCGATCATCACTGGACCACGAGCTGTTTGCATGATTTCCATATGCGCAGGTCCATATTCAATCTCCAGCGCGCGAATGCATTGTTTTGCATAAGAGATAAGAGGGGCATAAGAGGGATCTTGAGAATCAAGTACATCAAGCGTTTCATAAACAAAAGTACTTCCATTATGAATACCTTTTTTATATCGTGACAAACTACATATTTTTATAGCCTCTCCCTTTACAACGGCATCGACGATGTATTCCTCTCCCTCCAATCTTTCTTGAAGCAAATAGGCCTCGTTAGGTGCGCCAAAAATATTTTTTTTCTTCCAGTCGATTTCAGAGGCCCACGTTACTACTTCCTCAAGATTAGAGAAAAACAAAACACCATCACTCCCTGCAGAATCATTTGGCTTTACCACATAGCCGCTGTGGCTTTCAAAACCATCGAGAGTACAATCGTTTTTTGTAAGAATTTTTGATCGGATGTAAGATAAACCATTTTCACAAAGACGTTTTTGCATCGCTGCTTTTTTCCGTCGCCAATCGGTAGTCAAGGGGTTATTCCCAAGACAACCATAATAAGCCGCCAATTGCTCTGCACAATAGATACCTCTTTCGGCACCCGCTATTACAGCCTCTATCGTGCCGATAGGAAAGCGTTTCTTTATCTCATCTACACTATGAAGCTTCGCTTCTGCCATGCCCTTTCCCTGATAAGAAAGCATAAAGTGTGAAAAAGGAGCTGCTTGAGAGACAACACCATAACAAGCATAGCCTAATTTTTGCAAAGCAGGGCCATAGAGGGCACCCGTGGAGAAAGGGTCGACAATAAGAATAGGTTTTCTCATACTTTGTTCCGCTGTGATAAAAGGAAAAGAACATAAATAAAGATTATTAGCCCTATAAGGGGCAGAAGATAAACAGCTGCTTGAGGACCCATAAGGGCAGAGCTTGTAAGAAGACCAAGAATGACATAACCTGCCGACTGGGAGAGAGTATAAAGCATGCCGCTATAGCTTCCCACCAGCTCTGCTTGAGCCTCTGTTTTGGTCGCTTCAATCGTATGTTTGCGGGCATTAATTCGCATGGTATTCATTGAAAAGCCAATAAAAAAGCAAAAGACCACAGCCAAATAGGGCGATTGTGTGGTGCTAAAAATAAGATCAGCTACGCTCAATATAAGGGCTGGGAGAATAAATTCAAAACGAGGGATTTTGATAAAAGCAGCCAAAAAAGCGCCCATGCCCGCAACCGCACTGCAAAGCCCATAGTATTCAGAGCCAAAATTTTTCACACTCTGAAAAAGAATGGTTGCCAGCGTATTATAAGCGCAAATATGAAAGCCAATAAGTCCTATGCAGACGCATAAAAGTTTAAGCTCACGGGAGAGTCCATCCGCTTGCGGTGTAGGTGCTGGCTTCTTACCAGTTGCAAGTGCTGTGGTATCTGTAGCGTTGTATTCATCGCAAAATATAATATATCCGGCTATAAGGCTTATAATGATGTCAAACACACAAAGTGTCACAATCAAACCATTATAACCGATTTCAGCCGCTGCCCCTCGAGGGCTGGTCGCTTCTAAGAGATAACCACTTAGTGCTGCTCCCAAAAATGCGCCAATTTGCACCACTGTTTGCATAATGTGGGAAGCCTTTTGGGCGCTAATATAACCACTAAGTGCTAGTTTAGTATTATAAGTCTCGAGTGTGCTTAAGGTAATCAAAGAGAGATAGCCGATAGAGATAGAGACAGCGATAAAACCAAAGGGGGAATCAGCGTAATGGAAAAGAGCAATCAATAAAAGAAGGCTATAGATAATGATCCGCCTTTTGTATAAATCGACCAACCGCAGTGAGGCTTTAATGCGCACAAGACCGCTTTTTTTCAAAAGATAGGGCATAAGGGTGCCCAAAGCCATGGTTACGCCCAGGAAAACCGATGAGGATGTTATGCGATAAGCATTCCAAAGATTACTTAAAAATAAAACCATATCAGAAAGATACAGCAGGACAACAAGCCCATAAAACCGAAACATCAGTTGTTTGTGCACATTATCCCCCCATGTTAAATACACATGCTATACATTATACATTTTTACAAAAAGCTAATATATGTGTTGTTAGGCATGTCAAGTTTTTTCGATAGAAGCATGATACAGATTTGAACGATAACGTTTATCATAGCGATAGCTAATTTTGGAGAAACTGAGAGCGGAGGCGGTTGGTATTTTTACTGTATCTCTTGTGAGGTGCTTTTCCAATGAGGAGTTTCTTCGCTAAATGACCAGTATAGCTATGTTCTTGGGAGGGCTGTGTTTGCACTCTTAAGATTTCCTCCATTTATACTCAAGGTTTAGGTTTTTCTATTGACCGTTGTTAGATGTTGTTGTGACAATAAACTTCGTTATCTATCAGAAACATTTATGGCATTAGCGCTAAGGTATTGTATTAAAACCTTTACATGGTAGTCTGTCTGATAGAGAGGTATTATTGGTTCAGTTTTAGGAGGCTTTATTACGGCTGATTTGGGCGTCGTCGTTGTTTGAGGTCTTATTATAATATTCTTAATTTCAGTTTATGAATATACCGAAAAATATAGTGAAACATTTGATTTAAACGCTTTTGCAAGGCATATTTCAATATCTCAGCGATGTTTTCCAAGAATTGCTCTGCTGCTTTTTGACGGGATCGGATATCAAATGCTTATAGCGAGGGCAGTGGTTTGAGAAAAGATAGAGCTGATTTCATTAGATTTCTATGTAGAGCAATCCAGTACCAGCTCTTAGGACAATAATATACTGAGATCGAACTCATTTCTATACATTTACACGACGCTATAGGAGTAATCCTCAGAAACTCTACTAGAATTCGTTAAAAAAATGGCTGGGTATGGAGTGTGATCAAAAAAATATATTTTTTACAAATACTTAATCTCATTTTAAGTTGTCTAAAATATAACTTTATCTTAAAACTAAGTCTATATACCGCCATTTATCATAAAGTTAATAAGTTATACAAAATGCGGGAGTATTGCGTTTTTCTGTTTAGAGACGAGTAAAAAAACACCTTATTAAACATTAAGAGATTTTAGACATAAAACAATTTAACTTATGGAGAGTATATAGACAAAATGTATCTTGATAAAAAAGTTTATAACTCCATGCGGTCTTCAAAGAAATTTTCTGGTTCTTTTATTGTCTTATGCGGGTTTGATGGGAGTGGAAAGACAACACAAACAAAAGAAATTGCTCGCCATTACTCAACAGAAAGACATATAATACAAACTTTTAACACAGTTATTGGTATAGAAATAATCCAGAAATTAGAGATTACTTAGATAATGGAAAAGCAATTGATCCGTTGCTTTTAGCACTCTTAGCAAGGCAGATAGACGCAAACATACGCTTGAAATTATTGAACCTTCCTTAACGTCATCGCAAAATTTATTAATTAGCGATCGATATGTTTATTCTAGTCTTGCTTATTTTTATGCTCGAGAGCTTTCTGTTGAAAGTGTCGTTAAATTAAATCAATCTATTCCAAGACCTCATATTACATTTTATCTTCATTTACCGCCCATTACTATACTGGAACGGTTGCAGAAAAGGGATGGTTTAAACTTAAAATACGAAGAAAAACTCTCTTTTATTGAAAAAATTTACAAAGTATACAAAGTTTTATCGGAAATAGATGAGCGGTTTATAACAATTGATGGAACTACTCCTGTTTCTTTAATTCATCATCAAATACGACATCATATAGATAAGTTTTTTTGATTATGAATAAAATCATTTATTAATCAATTTATCCACGATAAATCCTCCTTTATGTATTCGTACTCTAAATCTGAAACTTTAGAGATGTGATTGCAATAATTTAACTGCTCAGGAAAAATATCACGTTATATATTTTAATTAGAAAACTAACTGTAATGGGCTTGTTTTAAAAGATTTAGAGAAGGGGAGTAGAAAAGTTAGCAATATTTATTGTGAGGATAATAGTATGTTTATTCTTTTAGAGACGAAGTGTGGTGATAGAAGAACGACATGGAGGAATATACTCGAGCATATTTTAGTGCACAGAATAATAAGGACAATAATGTGAGTGAAGCTTCCATACCGTAAAATTGTTTCACAGATGTATAAAGGTGTAGCTTCTGAATAAAACGCACATAAAATATTAATTTTGTTTTTGTCCATAAATGTTCCGTTTTCATAGAAGAATTAATCATAAAACAGCACAAAGATTGTAAAAGCCTCAAAAAAGAAATTTTGCTTTCTTAAATTTAATGATCTAAAATAAAAATTGTAAGAATGCCTGTTTTTAAACAGGATGTATCATGCATATCGACTGGTATTCATTTTAGAGGATAATTTATGTTCACTTCAAATTTGAAGGAACGCATTGCTTTATTTGAAAATAGAACTTTTCTCTATTTTACTTTGAGCGGCTTATTTGCTACATTTGGAAGTGGACTAAATTATATTACATTGTCATGGCTCGCTTACAATCAGACGGGCTCAATCCGTGGTGTAGCGTTGATGATGCTTTTTCTTTGGACGCCTGGCATTATTTTTGCGCCTATTTTTGGCATATTGGCAGATAAATATAATCGTAAAACGCAGATTATTATTTCAAATCTTGTGAGAGGTTTGGTAATTGTAAGCTGGGTAATGCTTTGGCATTTTGGTATAGAAATTGAATTGATGGTCTTATCTGCTCTTTTGGGTATTTTTATCCCTTTTTATATGCCATCAGCTATTTCTTTAATTCAAAGTATTGTGCTGAAGGAACAGCTCATCAATGCAAATGCGACCATCGATATGGTTTATGAACTTGGCACTATCGTAGGTATGGGCTTAAGTGGATTTATACTGTCCTATGCAGGAACAAAAGGAACTCTTCTAATAGGTGGTATATTCTTTATCATTGCTGGTTTATTTAATTTTGCAATGAAGGTACCTAAAAACCGAAGATCTAAAAAACAAAACCAGCAAAATTGGTGGGAAAATTATACAGCATCCCTTCATTATTTTAAACAGAATCCAGCTCTTGTTGTACCTTATATAAGCCAGATGATTATTATGACTCTTTTGATGACCATTCCTGTTATTCTTGTTCCTTATATACAAGAGGTTTTACATGCGGATAGCACGACCTTTGCAATATTTGAGGTGCTTTATTCTATGGGCGTATTGACAGGTGCGTTTTTTTCACCACTTCTTTGTAAAGTTTTATCCATAAGGAAAACATTAGCCATTTTATTAGCTTTTATGGCTATTGGCCTCGCTATTTTATCTGTTAATACACACAATTTTATTGTTTTTCCTGTTTACTTTATGATTGGATTTGGACTTTCGAGTTGGGCTCTTTCGATTTCTTTATCACAACTCTCTTGTGATCCTGAATACCAAGGAAGATTGCAGGCAAGTTTTAATGGTATCTCTGGATGCTTGATTCTCGGAGTCTACCTCACTATGGCAAGCGATAACAGTAACATATCACCTCAATCGATATATTTTTTTCAAAGCATTGTTGCGTTTGTTGGAATACTCATAGTGCTGTTTTATAAACATGAAAAACAATAAATTACATTTAAGTGTGGTCAATATACGCTATTTTATAAATATCTACGCTGCAGCACATTTCATATTTTGCTTTTAAAGGAGAGTTGAGAAAATGTAAAAGTTGGTGCTTAATGAACAAAGCATAAATTGATGTATGCTAGAGAATACTCTCTATTTTTTGATAATGATCTAAAAAAATTGATGCGTTTCTTTAATTCATCTCACTGTTGTTAAGAAGACGAAAACGTAACACTTTAAATCTTCTTGAAAGTTTTTTGTTTAAGCGTAGTAGAAAGTAAAGCAATAAGGTAATATCGTATCATATGGGGAGAGTATTGTATTATTTTTGTTTTTCAAAATCCATATGAAAAATTGTATCAATTTCATCTTCATTGGAATGAGTATTTCTACGACGATGCAAGGTTTGCACAATCTCTTTTTTTAAAACAGCATCTGTTTCACTTAAACGGTGAATACAGAGTTCCAATTCAAGAGATAACGCCAAATCCACGCACAGTTTAAGCTCTTCTCCAATGTCGAAACCGCGTTGATAGTCGTCATAAAGACCAACTAGTGTATCAGATAATTCTTTATCGCATAAAGAGGTCATGCTTAATTCCTCAACGTTGCGGGTTTCCATGCAGCTTTTTTAAGTATCACTCCACTATCATCACTTAAAATTGCCATGTATACGAACCTCATGGTTTTGTCAATTTTCTGCAAAATACGCGCTTTTAAATCAAAGCCTATTAAAGATTTTATTACTCCAAGATTTTGAAGCGCCCAATTGTAAATATGGATGGCAATGTGTTTACTATAGAATTTATAGCATTTAAAATACATTGCCAAAAGGCTTTTAATATGCGTAGAGGAAGAGTATTCTGACGATAAACCAAACACCCTGAAATCTCTATTGCCAGTTACAGCTAAATCAGTGCCATTAATATATAAAATAAGCAAACAGGGTTTGTAAACGTCTAACTTTTTAATAACGAGTGATAATCTCATTTTTTGTAGAATACCAATTATTTTGCCTATTTTATATTGATTTTTAGACATTGATAAACTTTTTACCTTATAAAAACCTATGGGAAATGCATTAGCATATTTTTGTAATAAGATTTCAGTGGTATATTACACAGCATGAAATGAAGAGAATCGTATTAGGCTTTTTGCTTTTGAAAGAATATGACTGCAACTTTTGAGAAAGCAGTTGGCAAGAATTGGCTTGGCATGCAAACTGATAGAGTTGGCAGTGGCGCATTTAGTTTTTTCATTGGCCTGTGTCCAAATGTTTTTGACTCTGGAAAATAGCCTCTGATAGGCTTGAGTTTTTCCAAGGTTATATTACAGGGGCGCAGCTCAGAAAAATACCACGGCGATTGCATTTTTTGTAATTGTCATAATTTTCGCTCCTGCTTGAATGGATGCTGTAACATCCGTTTTTGTGGGGTTATGTATGTGATAACTGCTCTTCTTAAGGGGCAGTAACAATAGATGTAAATCAATATAATTATTTAGTCAACAATTATATTGATTTTGGAGTGTTTTTTTTGGCTCGTCCGGAAGCAAAACCTAAAACTGAGTTGGCAAAACGTTTTCGTGAAGTGCGTCACGCTCTTGGTTTTACAGAGCGTAAGCAGTTTGCTGAATGTCTTGGTATCACTGCTGGCTCTATAGGAACTTATGAAACTGGTATAAGTGAGCCTACAGCCTCTGCGCTCTCCAAATATCAAGAAATTTGTGGTGTTTCATTAGATTGGCTAGTAACGGGAAATGGTGAGATGTTTTCAGATGTGGCAAAGGCGAAAGCAGCTGGTTTTAAACCGCAGGCGATTCCTACTGGGCTGATGAAAAAGCTGGGACATTTAGTTTATACGACCTATCATGATGCAAAAATAACACTTTCTCCTGAAGATGTTGCGGAATTAGCAGCAGAGCTTTATGGAAGATTGCAAGAGCTTATTCAAAACCTCAATGATATAGAAGAAGTCGAAGCCACTTTGCCACTTTTAAAATTACATTTAAAGCGTAAAATTGAAACTGAAAAGCACATCTAGAAATTTCATAAGATACGAATGAACAGCCTTTAAAAAAATAAAACTTTTTTTATTTTCTGCTGTATAACCAAGTTTGGAATGTGAAAATCTCACGATTTTCGAGTCTCTTATTCAACCTAAAAAACGAGAAACTATCATTATAAATCAATATATTTCTCTGATTAAAGATAAAATGGTTCATAAAAAGAATGACGAGTAGTGATACAAACAAAATTTCTTCAAAAAGAAGCTAATATAGTGCCATTCCTGAAATATTTGTTGGTTGAAGAAAAGATACGGACAACAGTGAAAATACAATGACGATGTTTTGTTCCTATAGAAGGGTAACAGATATATAAGAGAGAAGAACGAAAGACTATTTATAGGCGCGCTTTTGTCTTTTTATGAAGATGATAAGATGAGCACGTTAAAACTTTTTACAGATCGTGCATCATTATATTTAAGACAGATTTCTTTCAAAAAGATATATAATATATTGAAACAGTTTACCTTGCAACAAAAAGTGAGATTATGATGATAATCATTATCTATTACATTGTGCAATAAGTTAAAAAAATCATAAATTTGTGCTTATAAGAACAGCTAATTTATTGAGAAGTATTTTTACAAATTTATAAAAAATAATTTTTACACTCTTGCCATTCTTCTGATGCGCTTTATTTGAAAAGTAGAATTGCTCTTTAGTGAAACTATTTTTGTTAAGAGATAAATCGCAGTATTTTTGAATGGAGATAACGGTATATTTTCAAAGTCTTGTGTTTTTATTTATTTTTTAGCTTGAATCCCTCTAGCTAAAAGGGTTGGGGACTTTTCTAGATTCGATGTTGTTGCAAAGATTGTAGGACGATGCCGTAAAAATAGCGGTATCGTAGGGGGGAGTTTTGTCTTGATTTATTGGTTTTTGAAGTGCGCAAACTAAGGGTTTTGCTATGTGTGTTTTCGCGCGTTGTGATGATGTTGAGCTCTGTAGGAGGAGATTCTTATGAAAAAAAAATATTCCACACCAAATTTAATTAAAGTTGTCTCTCTTAGTACGGTAATGGCCACACTCTTATCGAGTGTTTCTCCCGTTTTTGCGGCGAACCTTGCGATAACAGGACAAACGGTTAAAAGCTCTAATATGCCGCAGGTTGAGTATCCGCATGGTAGTCATGGGAGTGTTGTTTTTGCTGGTGATGATGACTATTGTGGTGCAGACAATGTTATTGGTCGTGGCGGCAAACAACAGCAGGCAATTCCTGATACTGGACGAATAACCGCAGAGCAACAATATAATAGATTTATTACTGATCAAGAGTTTAACGGTCGTCATCCTTATGGTACGACCACTGAACAGGTTATTTGGGGGGGGGATGGATACACGACTAGCACTAATGGTAGAGTTTTAGGTGGTTATATGGGGGGACTTACTGGTGGTATCGCTAATGCTATGCCTGAGGCTTATGGTGTTTATTCTTTTGCAACGGGTTGTGGATCTGCTGCAACGGGTAACTATTCAACCGTATTTGGTGCAGGTGCAACAGCAAAGGCAGGGGGAGCACAAGCTTTTGGTGTTTCCGCACTTGCAAGTGGTATAGCAAGTGTTGCTATGGGTGTAGGCTCAGAAGCATCAGGCAAATCTGCTGTTGCTTTTGGTGGACTTGCAACCGCTTCTGGTAAAAATAGCATTTCTATAGGTGTGCGTTCCCAAGCTACGTTGGATGATGCGATTGCGGTTGGTTCAGATGCAACAGCGAGCGGTATAAATAGTGTTGCTATTGGTAAGTTTGCATCTGCGTCTGGTTACAATAGTGTTGCGTTAGGATTAAAGACCAAAGCAAGTAATGATTATACGGTTGCTATAGGTTCGAAGGCTGAAGCGGAAGCTCTTGGTTCTATTGCAATAGGTGGCGGAGAACCTGCAGAAAATGGGCAGGAAAGAAAAGTAATAGCTAAAGGTAAAAATTCGATTGCTATAGGTTCCCATACTTATGCTGAGACGGCTCATTCAGTTGCAATTGGTATAAATGCACAAGTACATGTTATAGATGGCGTTGCTGTGGGTGGGGGATCTGTCTCTCGTGTTGATGGGAAAGTTTTAGGGTATGATCCTGTAACAAATACTACAACAACAAAAAGTGATCTTGCATGGAAAAGCACTGCAGGTGATTTTAGTGTTGGTAATACTAACCAGAATTTAACGCGACAGATTACAAATGTCGCAGCAGGGAGTAAAGACACTGATGCAGTGAATGTTGCCCAGTTGAAAGCTATGAGAGATGTCATAGCAGGAGGAGGAGCTTGGAAACTTTCTGCGAACGATACAAATCCTATAGACGTGAATTCAGGCAATGTCGTAGATTTTTCAGTGAAAAGTGAAAAAGAAGCGGGAAAAGACAACTTAAAGATTGCAAAAAACACGACAGAGAATAAGCATAAAATTGAATTTACTTTAAATGATCATCTTAAATTGACAAAAGTCTCCACAGGCCAAAGCACGATGAGTGATGATGGCTTTTTTGTTAACGGTGGAAACGGTTCACGCATGACTGTAGATGGCTTTTTTATTAATGGTAATGATGGTCCAAGCATGACTATTGATGGTATTGATGCAGCCAAGCAAAAGATCACAAACGTAGCAGATGGGGAAAAAGATACTGATGCTGTAAATTATAAACAGCTGAAAGCTGTACAAGATGCAACCAAAACGAGTTGGCAGCTTGCTGTTAACGGTGGAAATGCTACGGCTATTGGTCCAAATGGTACAGTAAATTTTCAGTCAGCTGACAATAACGGTGCAAAAAATATCAAGATCGAAAAAGATAAAGATAACACTGTCACGTTTGATCTAGCTGATGATATTCAGGTAATGACTGTCACAGCAGGAGAAAGCATTATGAGTGCTGTTGGCTTTGGGTTTACTGATGGTAATGGGCCGAGCATAACTGTTAATGGTATTCATGCTGGTGATAAAACGATTAAAGGAGTAGCGGCAGGGGAAGAAGATACTGATGCTGTAAATTATAAACAGTTGAAAGACTTTACAGCAGGGATGGCAACAGGTTGGAAACTTTCTGTTGATGGTAACAATGCTACAGATGTTAAAGCTGGGAGTACAGTAGATCTTGTTGCGGATGCGGGTGAGGACGGAAGCAAAAATATAAAAATTGCAAAAGACAGTAATAAAGTCACATTTTCTTTGAATGATACTCTTAAGCTCACGAGTGTCACGACAGGCAACAGCATTATGAGCAACGATGGCTTTAAGTTTGTTGATGGTGGTCCAAGCATAACTGTGAATGGTATTGATGCTGGTGGCAAAAAGATTACAAAAGTGAAAGCTGGTACTGATGATACTGATGCAGTAAATTATAAACAGTTACAAGATTTTACAGCAGGAATTAAAACAGGCTGGAAGCTTTCTGTTGATGGTGATAATGCTACAGATGTTGGGGCAGAGAGCATAGTACAGTTTGTAGCTGCTGCAGATAAGGATGACCACAAAAATCTCAAAATTGTAAGAGGCAATAATAACGAGGTAACATTTGATTTAAACGAATTTATCACAGTTAAAAAAATAAAAGTAGGGAGTGAAGTTACTATAAATAATAGTGGTTTAGTGATTAGACATGGTCCAAGTATAACATATGGCGGTATTGATGCGGGCGATAAAGTAATTAGAAGAGTGGCAGAAGGCATTTTAGATACGGATGCAGTTAATCTTACTCAGTTAAAGATAGTAGAAGAGAAAATAAAAGAAGTAGCGGACAATAGTCTTGTTAAATGGAAAGAAGATCAGAAGCTTATCACTATTGGTGCTGAAAAAGGCGGTACGAAAATTGATATCACAGGTACTGAGGGAGAGCGAACCATTGCAGGTGTAAAAAATGGTGAAATTTCCAAAGACTCCATGGAAGCTGTAAATGGTAGTCAAATTAATACAGTAGCTGGAGATGTTGCAAAATTCTTTGGTGGGGATGCAGCATTTCAGGATGGTGCTTTTGTAGGCCCTAGATATAATCTATCTAAAGTGTCTGCAGATGGTAGCGTAGAACAGAAAACCTTTGAAAATGTTGGTGATGCTTTGACAGAGCTTGATGCGAATGTCAAAAATGTGAATAGTCGTATAAAGTATGTAGATAATAAATTTGATAAGTTCTCTCAAGATGCTTTGCTTTGGGATGATGGTAAACAAGCATTTGCTGCACGTCATGAAAAAGACGGGCGTAAAACAGATAGTAAGATTACTTACCTTTTAAATGGTGATATTTCAGAAGAGTCAACAGATGCAATAAATGGTTCTCAACTTTATAAGATGGGCGATAAGATTGCGAATTATTTTGGCGGTGGTGCTAAATATGAGAATGGAGAATGGATAGATCCTACTTTCAAAGTTTCTCAGCGTAATGAGGATGGCACTATTGTTGAGAAAAAGCATCATAATGTCGCTGATGCTTTTGAAGGTGTCGATAGTTCTATTACGGATATCTATAATCAGATTAACAATGTAACAGAAAATAGCCTTGTAAAGCAGGAGGGAGAAGATGGTCTTATTACTGTGGGTAAAGCAACTGGTGGTACTGAAATCAGCCTTGTAAATAAAGATAATCAAGAAAGAACACTTTCTGGTGTAAAAGATGGAGAACTTTCTCAAACATCAACGCAAGCGGTAAATGGTTCACAGCTTTTTGCTACGGATAAGAAGGTTACAACTGTTACTGACAATCTTAAAACAGTCGCTCAAAATACATCGAAATATTTTGGGGGTAGTACAGATGTACTGAATGGTGTAGAACCAGCTTTCCTTATTCAGGGGAAGACCTATCATAATGTTACGGAAGCGTTTACAGGTGTTAATACTTCTATCACAAATATTGATAATAAGATTTCCGATGTGGTAAAAAATAGTCTTGTTAAGCAAGAGAAAAATACAGATGTTATTACCATAGGTAAGGATACAGCTGGTACTGAGATCAATATTGCGGGATATGCTGGTGTAGCGCGTTCTATTTCTGGTGTTAAGGCAGCAGAGAAGGGTGATGAAGCTGTTAACAAAGACCAACTTGATAAAAGCATAAAGGATATTACGAAAGATATTGAGACAGTAACTGCTGCTGCGGTTCTCTATGATAAGAATGACGATAATAGTGTTAATTATGGTAGTGTAACTTTGGGCGGCGATAAGAACAACGGACCAGTTGCTCTTCATAACATAAAAGATGGTAGCATTTCTGAAAATTCCAACGATGCAATCAATGGTAGTCAGATTAATAAAATATCAGCAGATATTGCAAAGTTTTTTGGTGGTGGTGCAAAGTTCATTAACGGTGCTTTTGAAGGGCTGAAATATACTTTATCCGCTATTGTAGGTGGTGAAGTAGGGAAGGCTAATTTTTACAATGTTGGTGATGCTTTAACAGGTCTTGATAAAAATGTTCAAGATGTGAATCAACGCTTAACGAATGTATCCAATGAGTTTAACCAGAAAATTGAAGATTTCTCTAAAGATGCTTTACTGTGGGATGATGAGGAAGAAGCATTTGTGGCACGTCATGGAAAAGATGGCAAGAAAACAAACAGCAAATTGAAGTATCTTTTAGATGGTGAGATTGCTCAAGGTTCAACAGATGCCATTACGGGCAACCAACTTTATTCCATGAATAACCAACTTGCAAATTATTTCGGTGGCGGTGCCAAATATGAGAATGGCAAATGGACAGATCCTACTTTTAAGATTGTTCAAGTCAATGCTGATGGTACGACTGTTGAGACAGAGCATCATAATGTCGCTGATGCTTTTGGTGACGTCAATAAAAATATGTCAAATATTAATAACCGTATTGATGATGTCATCAACAAGGTCGATTCAGATGCTTTAAAGTGGAATGATAAAGAAAAAGCCTATGATGCTGGTCGCGATGGAAAGCCGAATAAAATTATCAATGTAGCTGATGGTAAAGTTGAAAAAGGCTCGAAAGATGCCGTCAATGGTGGGCAACTTTGGGAAACCAATGAACGTGTCACTGGTGTCGAAAAAGATGTGAAGCATCTTACCAACAGAGTTGATACCATTTCCAATACGATTGCTGATATTGGTGATACAGTTATCAATATTGATGCCAAAGTTGATAACATCAATAATAGAGTTGACGGCATTGAAGAGGATGCTGTTCGTTATGATAGAGATGAAAACGGCAAAAAAACCAATAAAATCACATTAGCGGGGGGGGATGCCAGTGAACCTGTTCTGATTGATAATGTAGCTGATGGTAAAATTGAAAAAGGCTCGAAAGAGGCTGTAAATGGTGGTCAACTTCATGATTATACTAAAGAACAGATGAAGATTATTCTTGATGAATCCAAGCAGTATACAGATCAACGGGTTAATAATATTGTGATTGATGCGATTGATGATGCTGTTGATCGGGCTAAGCAATATACAGATATGAAGTTTGATATTTTAAACTATAGTATTGAGAGTGTGAAAAAAGAGGCCAGACAAGCAGCGGCTATTGGTCTTGCGGTGTCTAACTTACGCTACAATGATACACCTGGAAAATTAAGCGTTGGATTTGGTACTGGTTTATGGCGTAGTCAGTCTGCATTTGCCTTTGGTGCAGGTTACACCTCAGAAAATGGAAAATACCGCTCTAACATATCCGCAACAACTTCTGGAGGTCACTGGGGTATAGGTGCGGGATTCAATATGACATTGAATTGATAATAAACAAAATACATAAAAATTCCTTTTCACCCTTGTCTCATGAGGCAGGGGTGGAATTTTTTTTACGTATGTAAAAAAATATATAAATTGATAAGCGCTAACGATAAATACAGGTTTAAAAAACAGAAAGACCGGACGCTTTCAACAAAATGAACTTCTTATTTCAAAATAAGATAGTGAGTTTTTTCATAAATTATAAGTTTATTATTTTCTTCTTTAATTTTTAAATCTGAAAAATCTGTAGCACTCTACAGATAAAAAACCTTTTGCTCTCTACAAATCTATTAAAAAGCTTTTAAGACAAAAATATACATTCAAATGTATTTCAACTTTACTGGAAGAAGTTATAAAACAATACGCTAAATTAACTCTACCCCTTGCAAAAAACAACCAATAAGTTTAAAGGTAAAAAAACCAATCACCACAAAAAAATTTACTTTCTTAGGAAATGTAAAAGAGTAAAACGCATTAACCATAAAACCTAAAACACAACTTCTCTATCTTTTCAGTCAGGTACTAAATTTTTGAATACGTTTAGAAAAACCAATTTTAAAAGACCTAATAGCGTTTAAATGTGTCTTTTTTGTGTTTATAGTTATTTCTTTCATTGGGGAGTTCATTATGAAAAAATTATATACAAAATTAGCAGGGAGCAATTTAAAGTTTTCTCGTTTTCCTTTTATTAAAGTCCTATCCTTAACTTCAATAGCGGCACTTTTAGCCAGTATTTCCCCTGTTTTTTCGAATGATTTGGATTCTTCTAGTTCATCACAGGAAAATTATTTAACAGCGCTGAATGTTGCTTTGACATCCAAGGTAAGTGCTGCTGATGACTATGAAAATTTTTTAACCAAAACTCTTACTGGTGTAAGTGATTATAGTCCTATAGTGAATGTTTTGGCAGAAGCCAGCGATTCGATACGTTCAATTGATATGAATGCTGGAAGTAAAAAAATAACAAGAGCAGCTTTAACTCCAGGAGTTGTAAAGGGAGATCAGATAACTAGCAATCAGGATTTGGGTAATCCTCTTATTTATGGTGAACGAGCTCAGGGAGAAGCGCATGATGCTATTGTTTTCGGGCAGGTAGCGCAGACGAGGGCTGACCAAGGGATTGCTATCGGCTTAACTGCTTTAGCTGGTAGTAGTAGAAATACTAAAAATAGCATTGCAATCGGCTCTTCTCTAACCGATAGTTCTGATGAAAAAGAGAGAACAGTTTCATTTGGTGATTATAGTAAGGGTATAACCAGACAAATTACAGGCGTAGCAGCTGGTTCTAATGTTACCGATGCAGTGAACCTTAGACAGTTGCAGGACTTAGAACAAGTTGTAAGACAAAACGGTTGGAAATTCTCTGTTGGAGATAAAAATGCTACCACTGTTCTTATGGATAGCGCGGTAGATTTTTCCGCAGGAAGTAGCAACCTAAATATTACAAAGGGCGAAGATAACAATAAAGTAAAATTTGATCTGGCTCAAGACATTATGTTAACAAGCTTAAAAGCAGGTACAAATACCTTCGATGCCACGGGCTTAGTAATTACTGATGGTCCGAAAATAACCACCGGTGGTATTGATGCTGGAAATAAAAAGGTAATGGGTGTTACATCTGGTGATCTTAGTGCAGATTCACAAGAGGCGGTAAATGGTAGTCAGTTGAATGTTGTAGCTACCCATATAGCTGGATATTTAGGCGGTGGTGTTAAATTTACGAATGGTCAATGGGATAATCCAGAGTTCAAAATTAAAACTTTAAATCCTGAGACGAATGAGATTGAAGAAGAAAGTTTTCCAAATGTAGCCAAAGCCTTTGAGGGTGTGGGTAAGTCTTATGTAAATCTTCACAATGAGATTAAAAAAGCTGCCGATGATAGTGTCTTTAAATGGCATGCCGAAACGGAGAGCATTACAATTGCTGCCAGTGAGGGAAAAGGTGGGCAAGAAAGTATTGCTATAGGTAAGCTTTCAAGTGCAACTGCTAACAATGGTATTGCATTAGGTGGTTCTGCAAATGTATCTGGTGAAAATAGTATTGCATTAGGTGGTTTTGCAAATGCATCTGGTGAAAATAGTATTGCATTAGGTGGACTTTCAGCTGCAACAGCTAAAAATAGTATGGCATTAGGTTCAAATGTACAAGTACTTCCTGAGGGTGGTGTTGCTGTGGGTTATAAATCTGTTTCTCGTAACTCAGTGTCCGCAGTTGGCTATGATCCTTCCATAGGGAGCCAGTCAACGGATGATGGTGTGATATGGAAGAGCACTCAAGGAGCTTTTAGTGTTGGTGATACTCCGAATAAGATAACACGACAGCTTACAGGTGTGGCAGCGGGTTATGCAGACACTGATGCCGTCAACATTGCACAGCTGAAAAAATTAAGAGAATTTGTAGCACAAGGGTGGACACTTTCTCTTAATGATAAGGCTGTTTCAAACTTTCAGCCGGGTGATATATTAAATTTGGTTTCTGGAAGCAAAAACTTTGAGATTAAAAATAGTGATACAACAGACAATAAAGACAAAAAAATAACATTTGATTTGGCACAAGATGTCACATTGAACAGTGTAAAATTAAAAGACATCACTTTAGATAAAACGGGCTTAACTATTGAAAATGGTCCCAAAGTAATAGCGGATGGTATTGATGCTGCAGGTAAAAAAATAACAGGTCTTGCGGGTGGAGATCTTAGCACAAATTCGACAGATGCCGTTAATGGTGGCCAGCTTCATACAATCACTGGGGATTTATCAAAAATTTTAGGTGGAGATGTATCCTTTGATGGAAAAAACTTTAAAGTACCAGAGTATAAATTATCGAATATTGATGAAAAAGGTGTTGTAACAGATAAACCGCATACCGATGTTGGTTCTGCCTTTAAGGGACTTGATGACAATATCAAGAATGTGAATGCTCGCATTAAGAAAATCTCAGAAGGAGTTGCACAAGATTCTTTATCTTGGAGCGATGCTGACAAAGCTTTTGTCGCTCAGCATGGGGAAGGTGATGACAGAAAGGCAAGTAAAATCACATCGCTTGCTGTAGGAGATATTACGAAAGAATCGATGGATGCCGTAAATGGTTCTCAACTTTATTCACTGGGCGATAAGGTTGCAAAATATTTTTCTGATGATGCTGAATATAAGGATGGGGAATTGAAAGTTCCTGATTTTAAGCTAAAAATTATCAATGATGATGGCACTGAAGCTGAATCAAGCTATAAGAATGTATCAGATGCATTTTCAGGTGTGGGTAAACTTTTCACAAAGGTTCAAACTGCGATCAGCGATGTAATCAGTAATCTTCTTGTTACGAAAAATGAAGGTATTATCAACATTGGTAAAGGAGTAGAAGGTAGTGAAATCAATATCGCAAACAAGAGTGGTAAGGATCGAACTCTTTCTGGTGTAAAGGCAGCAGAAAAAGCCAATGAAGCTGTGAACAAAGAACAATTTGATAAAGGTTTGAAGGATCTTTCTGATACCCTTCTGTCGGATAGTTCTTCTGTTGTTCTTTACGATAAAACAACAGATAATCAAACTGATTATACAAATGTAACTTTTGGGAAAGGGAAGGATGCTACACCTGTTGCGCTCCATAATGTAGCCGCCGGATCGATTGCGGAAAACTCAACGGATGTTATCAATGGAGGACAGGTTCACATTCTTTCAATGGATATAGCAAAATTGTTGGGTGGAGATGCTGAATTTAAGGATGGTGCTTTTAAAGGGCCAACTTATAATTTATCCAGTATTGATAAAGGTGGTGAAGTAACAGATAAACCGCATACCGATGTTGGTTCTGCCTTTAAAGGGCTTGATGAGAATATCAAGAATGTGAACGCTCGCATTAAGGAGGTCTCAGAGGGAGTTGCACAAGATTCTTTATCTTGGAGCGATGGTGACAAAGCTTTTGTCGCTCTGCATGGGGAAGGTGAAGACAGAAAAGCAAGCAAGATCACATCACTTGCGGCTGGCTCTATAGTATCAGGCTCGAGTGATGCGGTTAATGGTGGACAGATTTATGATCTGAATCAGTCGCTAGCAAAGTATTTTGGTGGTGATGCTAAGTATGATGGTGATGGCTGGGTCCTTCCAGGTTTCAAGATAATGACTTTCCAAGAAGATGGAAGCTTTGTAGAGGAGGATTATGATAGCATTGCAGCCGCGTTTGCCGGTGTAAATAAGGTTTTCAAGAATCTTCATAATGAGATTTCAGACAACATTGAGCAAAATGCGTTGTTGTGGAGTGATGATGCAGGTGCGTTTGTAGCACAGCATGAGGAAGAAGGTAAAAAGGAAAACAGCAAGATCACGTTCCTTGCGAAAGGAAAGATATCAGAAGATTCGACTGATGCGATTAATGGTGGTCAGATTTATACTCTTCAACAGACATTTTCCTCATATTTTGGTGGAGGAGCTGGTTATGATAAGGAAGGAAACTGGCGAGGACCAAAATTCACCGTTCAGGTCTTTAATAAGGATGGTACGAAAGGTGATAAAGAGGAGCGTAATAATGTCTCTGAAGCATTTGATGTTGTTAATGACAGCATGAGCACTATCAACGATCGTATAAAAGAAGTTGAAAAAGGTACCTCTTCGAATAGTCTGAATTGGAATGAAGAAAAAGGAAGCTATGATGCATCTCATGTTGATGCTCAGGGTGTTAAGAGTCCAAGTAAGATTATCAATGTAGAGGATGGCAAGGTAGACAGAGATTCAAAAGAAGCTGTGAATGGAGGACAGCTTTGGGAAACTCAGCAAATGATTACAGATCAGGTCAAGGATATTGAAAATAAAGTTACGGAGGGATCTGTACAATACGATAAAGATAAAAAAACGGGCAAAAAGACCAATAAAGTTACATTAGTTGGTGGAGATGACAGTTCTCCAGTATTAATAGCCAATGTAGCCGATGGAAAGATTGAAAAGGATTCGAAAGAAGCGGTTAATGGTGGTCAATTAAAAGATAAGATGGATTTTGTGCTTGAAAATGCCAATAAGTATACGGATGAGCAAGTTTCTCATCTTGTAAAAGATGGAGTTAGTGAGGCTAATTCGTATACGGATATGAAGTTTTCGACATTAAGTTATGCTGTTGAGGATGTTCGAAAAGAGGCAAGACAAGCAGCAGCTGTTGGTTTAGCGGTAGCTGGTTTACGCTATAGTGATATTCCTGGAAAATTAACAATCGCATTTGGTAGTGGTTTATGGCGTAGTCAATCTGCTTTTGCTTTTGGTGCAGGTTATACTTCAGAGAACGGTGATATTGGTTCCAACTTGTCAATTACCACTTCTGGAGGTCACTGGGGTATAAGTACAGGGGTTAATGTGATACTCAACTAATAAACGACTAAATCGATAAAATTGATTTGCCTTTTTCTTATTTAAGAAAAGGGCAAATTTTTTACTTTCTTCCAGAGCTCTCTAAAGCTATTCTAAATGTATAAAACTCCCGTAATTATATAAAATCCGGATATAAAAAGCCTCTGACAACTTTGTTGAGAATAAAGACCTTAGTGGTAAAGATTCAAAAAATTGATTGCTATTATTTTGATTTGTTAAAATGCTTCACGCAATGTCAATACGAATATACCCTTTATTAAAAGGAGACAGTTTTAGCTTTTATTTTCGTATAGTTTTAAACGTATGCTTTATAATGCAACGATCTACAGATATGCAACGTACTCCAAACACAAGTATTGCTTTAGGGTAGTGGAGTGCAAACGGAAAAAGAATGGAGCGTTTCTGTAGGTAATATGGCTTACGCTTTAGAGAAAAGCAGTATCGCAATAGGTAGTGAATATAATAAGAAGAGCGAATACGGGGAAAATGATTATACTCTTTCGAAGAGTGATTATTCAACAGTAGTGGGAGCTGTTTCTAAAGTTTTAGAATATGGTTCGATTTCACTTGGTTACTCCGTGCATATACATTTGCTCAAGAAGCTATTTCTATGGGCTTCTATTCAAAAGCAAAAGGGGTTGGAAGTATCGCTTTAGGTTCTTATTCTAAAGTGACGGTTGATGGGGGGCTATTGGGAACAACTCTGTGTCCGGTAGGGCTGATGGCGTTTTTGGGTATACGTCTCTTCTGAAAGGACCGGCTAAAAACACTGAATCTCAATGGAAAAGTACGAAATTTGCAGTAAGTATTGGTGTTCCTAGTAAAAACATAACGCGACAAATTATAGGTGTAGCAGCTGGT
Organism: Bartonella sp. AP11XZML; assembly: GCF_042196445.1. Taxonomy (NCBI): domain Bacteria; kingdom Pseudomonadati; phylum Pseudomonadota; class Alphaproteobacteria; order Hyphomicrobiales; family Bartonellaceae; genus Bartonella; species Bartonella sp. AP11XZML. Next base: position 9,937 of record NZ_JBHIQF010000015.1, on the reverse strand, counting down.
AGCAAACCTGCCGATGCAGTGAACCTTAGACAGTTGCAGGATTTAGAAGAAGTCGTAAGAAAAAAAGGTTGGAAACTGTCTATTTCTGGTGAGGCAGCTAAAGATATGGGTGCTAGATAGTACAATAAATTTTTCATCTGGAGGAAGTAACTTCAGGGTTAAAAGAGATAAGGATGATGAAAATAAGCTCATATTTGGTTTGGCTAATGATATAGCATTGAAAAGCATAACATTAGGAGAGAAAAGAAAAGTCGATGCAACAGGCTTAGTAATTACTGATGTCCCGCAAATAACCACCGGTAATATTAATGCGGCAAGTAAAAAAGTAACAAATGTTGCAGAAGGAACTAGCAATACTGATGCAGTGAATTTTTCACAACTGAAGGGAATAAAAGAACAAGGAGCAGTGAGTATTTTTGTAAAATAGGATACAGCAACGAGACACATTACCATTAGTAAGGATATAGATGGGGCATTTTAGTAAAAAGCTTTCATAAATCCTCTAATGAAATAAAAAATCTTATTCACGAAAAATAAACTGATGCCTAAGCGGATGATCAATAGGCACAAAAATTATACCTCTTTCAAAGAGATCAAAGCTAAAAACGACACACAACCCTTGATAGAAAAACAAAATCCATTCTAATATTAAGTATTTTTTTACCTTCCTCAAATTGACTTTCACGAACCTACCCCTAATTACCCTCTAAAGGCGTTGCAGAAACAACAGCTTACGTCTTAATTTTATTTATGTCCTAAAACACGCTGTAAAAGCAGGAACACGCAAGGGAAATAGGAAAGCTTTAGAGCTCTAGATCATACCTTTTTTGTGCTTTTAATCTATTATTATGAAGGGGGTATTATGAAAAAATTATATACTACACAAAATCTGCGTGATTTGAGTTTTTCTCGCTCACATCGTCGATCATCATTGTTTAAAGTAGCTTCGTTGGGAACTGCGGTTGCCTTGTTTTTATCGAATGCTGCTCCTGTTTTTTCAGCAAATCTCGATTTAACAAAAGCATCTCTTGAAAATGTGAAGAATGCTGCCGTGGTTTATCCGCAAAGCATTATTTCTGCGTATGATTACTATGATGGTGATAAGGAAAATTATTTAACAGCATTGAATGTAGCAATGATGCCAAAAGTTAACGCTTCTGATAACTATGTAAATTTTTTAACCAAAACCCTTTCTGGTATAAGTAATGATGATCCTATTGTGAATGTTTTGAGGGCAGATGGCAAAAACTCATCGGAAAGAACATTAGATGCAGGCTGGCAATATAAAAAATCGATCATCAGTGTACAGAATGGTGAGAATACAGCGATTATTGATGCATTGAATCCTTTGCGCAATGACTCTATGACTAGAATGCAGCGCGATACCGGACAGCAACGTGACGTAGAGGGTACTAATGTCATATTTGGTAATGATATAACAAAGGCTGAAAAACTCCATGGAAATAGTGATATTGTTGCTCTTGGTGCCAAGATAATAGTAAACGCTCCAGATTCGGTTGCTGTTGGTTACGGTGCGCAGGTGGATAATAGCTTTACTGTTGCTGTAGGTCATTTGGCGTACGCTGTAGGTAAAAAAAGTATCGCAATAGGTGGTGAAGGTAGAAGTGGTAGTAAGCCGATTCCTATTGAGGGCCGTACAATAGCGACGGGCGAAGAATCAATTGCCATTGGACATCGTGCTAAGGCGGACAGTGAGGAATCTATAGCTTTTGGTGCTTATTCAAAAACGACGGTAAATTTAGGTGTTGCTCTTGAGAGCGAGTCTGTGGCTGATGTTGCTGCTGGCGCTATCGGGTATAATTCTTTAACTAAAGGCCCTTCAGATTCTGACGACATGATATGGGCGAGTACGCTAGGTGCAGTGAGTGTTGGTGATGCTAAATCAAAAAAAACGCGCCAGATTGTAGGAGTGGCAGCTGGTAGTGGCGACACTGATGCCGTTAATGTTGCACAGTTAAAATCATTACAAAAATACGTAGACCAAGGTTGGACACTATCTGTTGGAGGTAAAAATGCTAAAGCTGTTGGTGTACAAGATACTGTAGATTTGTCGGCTGCAAGTGACAACCTTAAGATTACAAAAGGTGAGGAAAACAATAATGTAACATTTGATCTAGCTAATAATATTACAGTGGAACGAGTTACCGCTGGGAGAAGCTCTATCAGTGATGATGGCATTTTGTTTGCTGATGGGGCTAAAATAACTGTGGATGGTATTGATGCTGGCAATAAGCAGATTACAGGAGTGGCAGCTGGGGAAGAACCTGATGATGCAGTGAATTTTGCGCAGTTGGAGCAGGTTAATCGGGATGTTGCAAGTGTAAGTCAAAATACATCACAATATTTTGGTGGTGGTGCAGATGTATCTAATGGTAAAGCACCAACTTACACAATTCAGGGTAATTCTCATAATGATGTTGGTTCTGCTTTTAATGCTGTTGATACTTCTATCACGAATATCCAAAATCAGATTGCGAATGCGACAAAAAATAGCCTTGTTAAGCAGGAAGGAGATGCAGGTACTATTACCATTGGTGTGACAACAGGGGGTACAGAAATTAATGTTGCAAACAAATCTGGTGAAGCTCGTACAATTTCTGGTGTAAAAGCTGCAGAGCGAAATGATGAAGCTGTTAACAAAGCCCAGCTTGATAAAAGTATAGAGAAGATTTCTAATGATATTAATCTTACAAGTGCTGCTGCAGTTCTTTATGATAAAGAAAACGGTACCGTTAATTATGGTAGCGTAACTTTAGGTGGGATGGATAACCAAGTCCCTGTTGCTCTCCATAATGTTAAAGATGGGAAAATTGCTGAAGATTCGCATGATGCGATCAATGGGAACCAAATTAATAAAATATCTGGAGATATAGCAAATTATTTTGGTGGTGGTGCCTCGTTCGAAAATGGTGCTTTTAAAGGACCAAACTATAGTTTATCTGTTATTGTTGAAGATGGTCAGGTGGCAAAAGCCAATTATCATAATGTTGGCTCAGCTTTGAGTGGTCTCGATGCAAATGTGAAGAGTGTGAATAGTCATCTCACGAATGTGGTCAATAATTTTACACAACAAATCAATGATATTACACAAGAAGTCAAAGGGGATGCTTTGTTGTGGAGCAATGATGAGCAGGCATTTGTAGCACAGCATGGAGAGGAAAAAACCAATAGCAAAATTAAGTTTCTTGCTAATGGAGATATTTCTGCTAATTCAACCGATGCAGTAAATGGTTCGCAGCTCTTTGCTACTAATCAGAATGTTATCACTGTTACGAATAATCTCTCAACAATTTCTCAAAATACATCACAATATTTTGGTGGTGGTGCAGATGTATCTAATGGTAAAGCACCAACTTACACAATTCAGGGTAATTCTCATAATGATGTTGGTTCTGCTTTTAATGCTGTTGATACTTCTATCACGAATATCCAAAATCAGATTGCGAATGCGACAAAAAATAGCCTTGTTAAGCAGGAAGGAGATGCAGGTACTATTACCATTGGTGTGACAACAGGGGGTACAGAAATTAATGTTGCAAACAAATCTGGTGAAGCTCGTACAATTTCTGGTGTAAAAGCTGCAGAGCGAAATGATGAAGCTGTTAACAAAGCCCAGCTTGATAAAAGTATAGAGAAGATTTCTAATGATATTAATCTTACAAATGCTGCTGCAGTTCTTTATGATAAAGAAAAAGATACCGTTAATTATAATAGCATAACTTTGGGTGGTGATAAGACTACAGCACCAGTTTCCCTCCATAATGTTAAAGATGGGAAAATTGCTGAAGATTCGCATGATGCGATCAATGGTAGGCAGATTGAAAAAATATCTGGAGATGTAGCAAACATTTTGGGTGGGAATGCGGAATTTAGCGACGGTATTTTGTTCGGTCCGCTCTATCATTTATCGCGCATTTCTGAAGATGGCGTAGCAGTATCTAAAGACCATAATAATGTTGGTGATGCTTTGACAGGGCTTGATGACAATATCAACAATGTGAATAGCCGCTTAACACATGTAGCAAATGAATTTACTCAGAAAATTGAGGGTGTTTCTAAAGATTCTCTATTGTGGAGTAATGATGAGCAGGCATTTGTAGCACAGCATGGAGACGGAAAAACCAATAGCAAAATTAAGTTTCTTGCTAATGGAGATATTTCTGCTAATTCAACCGATGCAGTAAATGGTTCGCAGCTCTTTGCTACTAATCAGAATGTTATCACTGTTACGAATAATCTCTCAACAATTTCTCAAAATACATCACAATATTTTGGTGGTGGTGCAGATGTATCTAATGGTAAAGCACCAACTTACACAATTCAGGGTAATTCTCATAATGATGTTGGTTCTGCTTTTAATGCTGTTGATACTTCTATCACGAATATCCAAAATCAGATTGCGAATGCGACAAAAAATAGCCTTGTTAAGCAGGAAGGAGATGCAGGTACTATTACCATTGGTGTGACAACAGGGGGTACAGAAATTAATGTTGCAAACAAATCTGGTGAAGCTCGTACAATTTCTGGTGTAAAAGCTGCAGAGCGAAATGATGAAGCTGTTAACAAAGCCCAGCTTGATAAAAGTATAGAGAAGATTTCTAATGATATTAATCTTACAAGTGCTGCTGCAGTTCTCTATGATAAAGAAAACGATACCGTTAATTATGGTAGCGTAACTTTAGGTGGGATGGATAACCAAATCCCTGTTGCTCTCCATAATGTTAAAGATGGCATAATTGCGCAAGGATCGCATGATGCGATCAATGGGAACCAAATTAATAAAATATCTGGAGATATAGCAAATTATTTTGGTGGTGGTGCCTCGTTCGAAAATGGTGCTTTTAAAGGACCAAACTATAATTTATCTGTTATTGTTGAAGATGGTCAGGTGGCAAAAGCCAATTATCATGATGTTGGCTCAGCTTTGAGTGGTCTCGATGCAAATGTGAAGAGTGTGAATAGTCATCTCACGAATGTGGTCAATAATTTTACACAACAAATCAATGATATTACACAAGAAGTCAAAGGGGATGCTTTGTTGTGGAGCAATGATGAGCAGGCATTTGTAGCACAGCATGGAGAGGAAAAAACCAATAGCAAAATTAAGTTTCTTGCCAATGGAGATATTTCTGCTAATTCAACCGATGCTATAAATGGTTCGCAACTTTATTTGATGAGTAATCAGCTTGCTGCATATTTTGGTGGTGGCGCTGGCTATAATAATGGAGAATGGACTGCTCCTACTTTCAAGATAGCACAATTCAAGGCTGACGGGAGCTCTGGTGAAAAGAAGGCTTATCATAACGTTGCCAGTGCTTTTGACGGCGTAAGTGAGAGTATGTCTAAGATAAACGACCGTATTCAAAGTGTTGAAAACAATGTCTCGTCCAATGGTTTAAATTGGAATGAGCAGAAAAAAGCTTATGACGCTAGCCATGATGGTCAACCAAGTAAGATTATCAATGTAGCAGATGGTAAAATTGCAGAAGGTTCAAAAGATGCAGTCAATGGTGGACAGCTGTGGGAAACCAACGAACGTATCACTGGCGTTGAAAAAGATATTAAGCATATTGAAAACAGAGTCGACAATATTTCCACTACGGTTACGAATATTGGTGAAACGGTTTTCAATATTGAAGACAGAGTTGATAATATTGAGAACACGGTTAATAATCTTTCTGATGGTGCAGTTAACTATGATAAAGATGCTGATGGTAAAAAAACCAATAAGATCACTCTAAAAGGTGGCAACGAAAGTGAACCTGTTATGATTGATAATGTTGCCAATGGTCGCATTGAACAAGGTTCGAAAGAAGCTGTGAATGGTGGTCAACTGCATGATTACACTCAGCAACAGATGAAAATTGTTCTCGATGATGCAAAAAAATATACGGATAGTCGGGTGGATAATATTGTTATTAATGCCATTGATGATGCTGTTGATCGGTCTGACCGATATACAGATATGAAGTTTAATATTTTAAGTTATGACATTAAGAGCGTACGGAAAGAGGCAAGGCAAGCAGCCGCCGTTGGTCTAGCAGTATCCAACCTACGTTATTTTGACGAGCCGGGATCTTTGAGTGTCTCATTTGGTAGCGGCGCATGGCGTGGACAATCCGCATTTGCTCTTGGTGCTGGTTATACATCTGAAAACGGAAAAATCCGCTCTAATCTCTCTGCCACGAGTGCTGGTGGTCATTGGGGAATAGGTGGTGCAATTACTCTGAAAATAAAATAATACGAACAACGAAAAGAAAACAAAACATCCACCCTTATTTATTGAAATAAGGGTGGATGTTTTTTTATAGATGCACAGTATTTATCTAAAGATAAGCATAATATTTGATGACGCTATAAACTGTGAGGTTTTATAGAAGATTTTTCTATATTTTGTTGAAAAAAGATCACAGTAGAATCCATATTGCTAAAAAGTTATATTTTTATGTTGCTATTTTCTTGAACAGCCTATAGCTGTATGAAAATGTATATTAGTAAGACTCATTTTGATAAAATAATTCAAAGGGGGGATAAGTAGTGCGTAAAGATAAAAGGTACACCACGGGACCACGCATATATCATTATATGATATATTAAAAAGAAAAAATCTAACTAAAAAGCCAATTATCCAAGGAAAACTATATTCCGTAAATATTACAATTTCTTTTTACTTTACTTATTATTAATAAAACCATGCTTTCTAATAAAAATAAAGTCTATAGTTAGGAAAATACATACTAAAACCTAGTACAAAGGATTTTATAGTAATCACTACCAAGTAAAAAGTAATATCAAATATACAAGGCCTCTTTTTTAGTTAGGAAAAAACAGCACACTAAAACCCTTAGACTCTAAATGTGTTATCTTTATGTCCAAAAAACATAATCAAAAAGACAAGCATTTAGATCTCAATACAGAGAGCACAAACAGAACAAGACTAAAGACTCAAAACGTTCACGCCCTAAGCAATGATCGTCTACTCTAAATTCCAAAAAGATCAATAATGCTAAAATGTGTCTTTTTTATGTTTTGGAGGTGTTTCTAAGTTTTTTCATTGGAGAGTTTGTTATGAAAAAATTATATGCCCCACAAGCAGCGAGTGAATTAAAACGTTCTCGTTTTTCTTTTGTTAAAGTTCTTTCGTTGGCTATAGCGGCTACATTCTTATCGAATGTTACGCCTGTTTTTTCAGCAAATCCTGATTTTAGAAACACGTTTCTTGAAGGTGTAAAAAGTGCTGGTGTCTCTTATCCACAAAGCCTTCTCTCTGTTGCTGGTTTGAATGCTTCTGAAGATTACGCAAATTTTTTAACCAAAACCCTTTCTGGTAAGAGCGATAAGAGTTCTATCGTAAATGTTCTTGCGGACGATAGCAAAAATTTATTGGTAAGAACTCTAGATACAGACGAGCAATATAAAAAGTCTCTCATTAGTCCACGGTCGCTTGTTCGTGATAGCTCTACAGCCCAACAGTTTTCAGGGAATAATGAGAATGCAATCCCTGTTAATGTTTCTGACCTTTTGCGGGGCGGAACTGCAGGAATGCAACGTTCTCAAAATAACAATGTTATTTTGGGTAGTGGGATTAATTATACAAACAGCAAGTGGGGTGTTCTTATTGGTGACGATGTGGTTGGTAGTGTTGATGGGAGAGGTGCATACGGTTCTGTTGCTATCGGGTATGGTGCAAAAACTAGAAACGGTTGGAATGTTGTTGTCGGTTTTGAGGCAGAAACATTACCAGGATCGTATGGTTCTGTTGTTTTGGGGCGGGGGGCGAAAACGGAAGGTGTTTATAGCATTGCAATCGGTGGTGTTGGAGCTACTTCTGGATCTGAAAAACAGAATATTGATGAAAAAAATAGAGTACTTGCAGCTGGTGATTATGCAATGGCTCTTGGTTACGGCGCGAAGAATTATGCAGAAAAGGGGATTGTTCTTGGTTACAATGCATCTGTAACAAAGGAGGCGCTGTATGGTATTGCTATAGGTAATCAGGCAAGTGGGACAGGTGAATCTAGTATTGCTATAGGTTCCATGTCTCACGCTTTGGGACCAAGCAGTATCGCAATGGGTGTCAATTCTATAGTTTCTGTACAAGGTGGTGTTGCTATAGGAAGTGATACTATCGCTGATAGGGCTGCAGGTGTTTCAGGATATACTTCTTCGCTGCAGGGGGCAACAGAAAGCACTGAAGCGCAATGGAAAAGTAAGCAGGGTGCCGTTAGTGTTGGTAATTCTAGTAAGGGCATAACGCGGCAGATTACAGGTGTAGCAGCTGGTAGTGAACTTACTGATGCAGTAAATGTTGTACAGTTAAAAGACTTAGAAAGTGTCGTAAGAAATGGTGGTTGGAAACTATCTGTTGGGGGTAAGGATGGTAAGACCGTTATCATGGACAGCGCGGTAGATTTTTCTGCTGGAAGTGCAAATCTTACGATTACAAAAGGTGATGAAGACNTCTCTGTTGCTGGTTTGAATGCTTCTGAAGATTACGCAAATTTTTTAACCAAAACCCTTTCTGGTAAGAGCGATAAGAGTTCCATAATAAATGTTTTGACAGAAGGTAGCCGTTCTGCGCGAGTTGGAAATGTTGGTGATAAGAAAGTGCCACAGCTTACAAGAATAGCGGTTAACGATAAAAGCATGAGTGCGGATAATATTGCTGTGCGAAAATTGCCAAAAACATTTGTTAAAAAAGGGCGGATGCTGCCTGTTGGGGGAGATAATAGTGATGATATTTTGCTGTCTGGCGTTAATAGTTTAGCAAGGAGGGTGAGTACATATGCAACTAATGATGATATAAAACTGGGGAAAAGTCCGAATGCGAAGGGTAATAGTATTATTGCTATTGGTAACAACATACAGGTACATTCACAAAATAACCTGTTTGAGGCTGTTACTATTGTTGGCAACAACGTGCACGTCAACAGTGCTGGTACTACCGCTATTGGTGGACGGTCAAGAGCGGAAGCGTTGCACAGTGTTGCGCTAGGTGTAGATGCTGTCGCTGATAGGGCTAGTGGTGTTTCTGGCTATTCTCCTAATAAGAAAGCGAGTGCAACAAGTGCTGACGCTCAATGGAAGAGTGGTTATGGTGCTGTGAGTGTTGGTGATGTCAGCGAGAAGAAAACGCGACAAATTATAGGGGTAGCAGCTGGTTCTGAACTGACTGATGCTGCTAATGTTGCGCAGATAAAGTCATTACAAGATTACGTAGATAAAGGTTGGCAGCTGTCTGCTGGTGGTGCAGATGCTACAACTATTGGTATAGAGAGCAAGATCGATTTATCAGCGGCAAGTACAAATCTTCAAATTAGCAAAGGCAAAGATAATAATAATATAAAATTTGATCTAGCTAAGGATATTGCAGTCAATAAAGTAAATGCAGGAAGCAGTACCTTAGATGCAACAGGCTTAGTGATTACAGGTGGACCGAAAATAATCATTTCTGGGATAGATGCTGGGGGTAAAAAGATTACAGGAGTGTCTGATGGCACTGGAGCGAACGATGCAGTTAATTTTTCACAGTTAAGCAAAACCAATGAGAGTCTTTCGTCCACAGCGAGAAATCTGGAAACGGCTATGGCCAATACATCAAAATATTTTGGTGGAGGTGCAGGCGTTGCTGGTTCTGCCATGACGGGACCAACTTATAACTTATCCAAGATTGATACAAAGGGTAATATAACAGAGGGCTCTTTTAAAGATGTTGGGAGTGCTTTTGCAGGTCTTGATANCTGCCATGACGGGACCAACTTATAACTTATCCAAGATTGATACAAAGGGTAATATAACAGAGGGCTCTTTTAAAGATGTTGGTAGTGCATTTACTGGTCTTGATGCAAATATCAAGAATGTGAATGCACGGATTAAAGAGGTTTCTGAAGGAGTAGCACAGGATTCTTTGTTATGG
>NZ_JBHIQF010000014.1:0-1414 GCF_042196445.1 Bartonella sp. AP11XZML | reverse complement strand
ATCGCCAGCGGCATCAGCACCTTGTCGCCTTGCGTATAATATTTGCCCATGGTGAAAACGGGGGCGAAGAAGTTGTCCATATTGGCCACGTTTAAATCAAAACTGGTGAAACTCACCCAGGGATTGGCTGAGACGAAAAACATATTCTCAATAAACCCTTTAGGGAAATAGGCCAGGTTTTCACCGTAACACGCCACATCTTGCGAATATATGTGTAGAAACTGCCGGAAATCGTCGTGGTATTCACTCCAGAGCGATGAAAACGTTTCAGTTTGCTCATGGAAAACGGTGTAACAAGGGTGAACACTATCCCATATCACCAGCTCACCGTCTTTCATTGCCATACGGAACTCCGGATGAGCATTCATCAGGCGGGCAAGAATGTGAATAAAGGCCGGATAAAACTTGTGCTTATTTTTCTTTACGGTCTTTAAAAAGGCCGTAATATCCAGCTGAACGGTCTGGTTATAGGTACATTGAGCAACTGACTGAAATGCCTCAAAATGTTCTTTACGATGCCATTGGGATATATCAACGGTGGTATATCCAGTGATTTTTTTCTCCATTTTAGCTTCCTTAGCTCCTGAAAATCTCGATAACTCATTAAAGCTAGCGGCCGCTAGCTTATCGATGATAAGCTGTCAAACATGAGAATTTAGCCCGCCTAATGAGCGGGCTTTTTGTTGTGATCCGCGTTGCTGGCGTTTTTCCATAGGCTCCGCCCCCCTGACGAGCATCACAAAAATCGACGCTCAAGTCAGAGGTGGCGAAACCCGACAGGACTATAAAGATACCAGGCGTTTCCCCCTGGAAGCTCCCTCGTGCGCTCTCCTGTTCCGACCCTGCCGCTTACCGGATACCTGTCCGCCTTTCTCCCTTCGGGAAGCGTGGCGCTTTCTCATAGCTCACGCTGTAGGTATCTNACCGGATACCTGTCCGCCTTTCTCCCTTCGGGAAGCGTGGCGCTTTCTCATAGCTCACGCTGTAGGTATCTCAGTTCGGTGTAGGTCGTTCGCTCCAAGCTGGGCTGTGTGCACGAACCCCCCGTTCAGCCCGACCGCTGCGCCTTATCCGGTAACTATCGTCTTGAGTCCAACCCGGTAAGACACGACTTATCGCCACTGGCAGCAGCCACTGGTAACAGGATTAGCAGAGCGAGGTATGTAGGCGGTGCTACAGAGTTCTTGAAGTGGTGGCCTAACTACGGCTACACTAGAAGAACAGTATTTGGTATCTGCGCTCTGCTGAAGCCAGCTACCTTCGGAAAAAGAGTTGGTAGCTCTTGATCCGGCAAACAAACCACCGCTGGTAGCGGTGGTTTTTTTGTTTGCAAGCAGCAGATTACGCGCAGAAAAAAAGGATCTCAAGAAGATCCTTTGATCTTTTCTACGGGCCCTTCTGCACAAGGGGAATT
>NZ_JBHIQF010000013.1:0-41492 GCF_042196445.1 Bartonella sp. AP11XZML | reverse complement strand
GAGGTCTTCCCATGATCAACGTGACCAATCGTACCAATATTAACATGCGGTTTTGTTCGTTCAAACTTGCTCTTCGCCATTTGAGCTCTCCATTTTCCGTCCAAGCCAAGGACTAAGTTAAAAATTAATTACCAACCTGAAATTACGCGTATTTCTTTTGAATCTCCAAAGCAACAGCTGAAGGCACAGGCTCGTAATGATCAAACTGCATTGTATACTGCGCACGCCCCTGACTCATAGAGCGAAGAGTATTCACATAACCAAACATATTTGCCAAAGGAACCATTGCATTCACAACCGTTGCAATGCCGCGCGCTTCAGTTCCTGAAATCTGTCCCCGACGAGAATTGAGATCACCAATAACATCACCAACATAATCATCTGGTGTAACAACTTCCACCTTCATGATCGGTTCAAGAAGCTGTGCACCAGCCTTCTTTGCCCCATCACGAAAAGCCGCACGAGCAGCAATCTCAAAAGCCAAAACCGAAGAATCAACATCGTGATAGCCACCATCAATGAGAGTCGCTTTTACACCAAGCATAGGAAAGCCCGCAAGAGGACCTGACCCCATAACACTCTCAATCCCTTTTTGGACACCGGGAATATATTCTTTAGGAACAGCACCACCAACAATCTTTGACTCAAAAATAAAGTCATCACCATCATGAGGCTCAAAAACAATTTTCACACGAGCAAATTGACCTGCACCACCCGATTGTTTCTTATGCGTATAATCAATTTCCGCCATTTTAGTAATTGACTCACGATAAGCAACTTGAGGCTGCCCAACATTTGCTTCAACCTTAAACTCACGCCGCATACGGTCAACAATAATATCAAGATGAAGCTCACCCATTCCAGCTATAATAGTCTGACCAGATTCCTCATCCGATTTAACACGGAATGAAGGATCTTCGGCCGCTAGACGGTTAAGAGCAATACCCATTTTTTCTTGATCTGCTTTTGTTTTCGGCTCAATTGCAATCTCAATAACAGGCTCTGGAAATTCCATTCTCTCCAAAATAACAGGCTTCAAGGGATCACAAAGAGTATCCCCTGTTGTCGTCTCCTTAAGTCCTGCAAGAGCAACAATATCACCAGCAAAAGCTTCTTCAATATCCTCACGAGAATTTGAATGCATTTGAAGCATACGCCCCAAACGCTCTTTCTTCTTTTTCACAGTATTCTCAAGAGAAATACCTTTCTGAACTTTACCTGAGTAAATACGACAAAACGTCAATGAACCAACAAAAGGATCATTCATAATTTTAAAAGCAAGCATAGATAACGGAGCATCATCAGAAGATTCGCGTATCGTCTCAGCCTCAGTCTTTACATCAATACCCTTAATCGCCGGAATATCAACTGGAGAAGGAAGATAGGAAACAACAGCATCCAAAAGTGGCTGCACCCCCTTGTTTTTAAAAGCCGTACCACAAAGAACCGGATGAAACTGAACTTCTACTGTCCCCCTACGAATGAGAGAAACAAGCTGCTCGTTGGTTGGCATAACACCTTCCAAATAAGCCTCTGTCGCAGCTTCATCAACCTCCACAGCCATCTCAATCAATTTCTCGCGATATTCTTCAGCTTTTTCCTTTAAATCAGAGGGAATTTCACTTATTACCGCCGAGGAACCAATAGAACCATCCCACTTTAAAGCCTTCATTTCTACAAGATCAACAACACCTTCAAAGTCATTTTCAGCACCAATCGGCAACTGCAAAACAAGCGCTTTAGCACCTAACCGAGAACCAACCATCTCCACACTACGATAGAAGTCAGCTCCTATTTTGTCCATTTTATTAACAAAAACCATACGAGGCACGCGATACTTCTCAGCTTGCCGCCAAACAGTTTCCGTCTGAGGCTCCACACCAGCATTTGCATCCAACAAGGCTATTGCACCATCAAGAACACGCAAAGAGCGTTCAACTTCAATCGTAAAATCAACGTGCCCTGGCGTATCAATAATATTAAAGCGACGCTTCCGACCGTCTTGCCCTTCCCAAAATGTCGTTGTCGCAGCAGACGTAATCGTAATACCGCGCTCCTGCTCCTGCTCCATCCAATCCATTGTAGAAGCACCATCATGGGTCTCGCCAATTTTATGATTCTTACCGGTATAGAACAGAATACGTTCAGTCATCGTAGTCTTACCAGCATCAATATGCGCCATAATACCAAAATTACGATAATCTTCAATTTTATATTCGCGAGCCATTATATTTGCCTTAGTTTAAAACTTCTACCAGCGATAGTGAGAAAAAGCACGATTAGCTTCAGCCATACGATGAACATCTTCACGCTTTTTCACGGCAGAACCACGATTATTAGCCGCATCCATCAATTCACCAGATAAACGCTCAATCATCGTCGTTTCATTTCGACCTCGTGCCGCCGCAATCAACCAACGAATAGCAAGAGCCTGACGACGATCAGGACGAACATCAATCGGAACTTGATAAGTAGCACCACCAACACGACGTGAACGAACCTCAATGTGAGGAGCAACATTCTCTAAAGCTCGATGAAATAGAGCCACAGGATCTGTTTTTACTCTTTTTTCCACAGAATCGAGCGCACCATAAACAATACGCTCTGCAACTGATTTTTTACCATCAAACATAATGGCATTCATAAATTTCATAATAACCAAATCACCAAATTTTGGATCTGGATTAATCTCACGCTTTTCTGCTCTATGACGACGGGACATTGGCTTTGTCTCTCAATATTATTTTGGACGCTTTGCGCCATACTTTGAACGACGCTGTTTACGATTCTTGACACCTTGCGTATCAAGCAAACCACGAATAATGTGATAACGAACTCCTGGCAAATCTTTCACACGACCACCACGAATCATTACAACAGAGTGCTCTTGAAGATTATGTCCCTCTCCAGGAATATAACCAATCACCTCAAATCCATTCGTCAAGCGAATTTTAGCAACTTTACGAAGAGCAGAATTAGGTTTCTTCGGTGTTGTTGTATAAACACGCGTACAAACACCACGCTTCTGCGGATTCGACTGCAGAGCAGGAACCTTATTACGTTTAACTGGCGCCACACGCGGCTTGCGAATCAACTGGTTTACGGTAGGCATGCAACCTTCCTCTTTTCGATCTACATTCGTCTCACCCAATCGGGCTTTTCTATTTTCATTTCTATCCACCCCAACAAAATCGGAGCAGATATCTAAGTCTACACACAAAATCGGGCACACCTGTAAAAAACAGTTTACCCGACCATAAGCAGAGAAGGCAATAGCCTTTTGCACTAGCATTTGCTTTTAATCTTCTTAACACCTGTGAATAATTTTCCGGCTCATATCCAAAACACCTAATTACATCCACATCGGTTATGTTCATTTCTAATAGCGAGAACACGTACATTCGTCAAGGACTAAACAGCAGAAAGTTTTTAAAAATGAAAATAAATTAAATTTTAAAGCTTTAAATTTGCTTTTACCGCTACTCTTGATAAATTAATTTACCATAGTAATATCCCCTATAAACAAAAAAACAGCGATCTGACTGTAGTAAAACATAGCAGTAAACTGTAGTAAAACATAGCAGTAAATTGAATTGCATATTTGATATCTAATGATGAGCACCATGAAAATAGCAACGTGGAATATTGCTGGAATAAAAGCGCGACATGAAACATTATGTCAATGGTTGCAGCAAAGCCAACCGGACATAGTCTGTTTACAGGAAATTAAAAGTATTGATGAAAATTTTCCACGCGATACAATTGAAAATTTAGGTTACCATATAGAAACACACGGACAAAAAAGTTTTAATGGCGTTGCGATTCTCTCTAAAAAAACACCAGATGAAGTGATCCGTCGATTACCAGGCAATGATAATGATAAACAAACACGTTACATTGAAGCTGTTTATTCAACAAACAAAGGTGTTGTTCGTGTTGCATCTCTCTATTTGCCAAATGGGAATCCTATTGAGAGTGAAAAATATTCCTATAAGATAGAATGGATGGAAAGATTATATACACATGCAAAATCATTGCTTGAGTATGAAGAACCTCTTATTCTAGCAGGTGATTATAATGTCATCCCCACTCCATTAGATGCAAAAAAACCTCAAGAATGGTATCAAGATGCCTTATTTCTTCAAGAAACAAGAAAAGCATTCCAACGTATTCTTCATTTAGGTTTTTATGATGCTATCCGGAATGTCACCGATACTCCCTCCTTCAGTTTTTGGGATTTTCAGGCAGGTGCTTGGCCTAAGAATAATGGGATTCGCATTGATCATTTATTATTATCACCAGAAGCTGTTGATCAACTAATTTGCGCTCATAGCCAAACAGAAGTAAGGGGATATCAAAAACCATCCGACCACGTTCCTGTTTGGATTCACCTTAATATAAATTAAGAAAGTAAAATCCTCATTTCATGAGACAACAAAAAAATTCCACTCAAAATAATAACTATGCTACAGCATATAAACAGTATATCTTAAGCAAATAAAATAAAAATAAATGAATGGAGGACATAAATGAAGAAATCATTATTAATGCTTATTGCAGCAACGGCCATTGGATTCCCAAGTTTCGCGCATGCTGAACATGATACTCTTGAAAAAATAAAACGAACAGGGGAAATTACTTTAGGTGTCCGTGAATCATCTGGTTTAGCCTACGCCCTTGGTAATAATAAATATGTAGGTTTTCATACAGAAATGGCAGAACGGATCATTGATGATATCTCAAAAAAAATTGGTAAACCAATTAAAATTCATTATCTTCCCATCACTTCTCAAAATAGAATTCCTCTCTTAAAAAATAAAACCTATGATTTTGAGTGCGGCTCAACAACACATGATATTGCCCGCAGTAAAGAAGCAGCATTTGCTTATACGACATACATTGAAGAGGTTCGGATTGCTGTAAAGAAAAACTCTAACATTAAATCTCTTGAGGATTTAAATGGAAAAACAGTTGCAACGACCACCGGTACAACATCTGTTCAACTTATTCGTAAAAATAAACGTGCAAAAAACATTCAGTTTAAAGTTTTAAAGGGGAAAGATCACGGAGATAGTTTTTTATTATTAGAATCTGGTAAGGCAGATGCTTTTGTCATGGACGCTTCAATTCTTGCTGGACATATTGCTAAATCAAAGAATCCATCTGATTATGTCATTCTTGATACTGTACTTTCAGTCGAACCTATTGCCTGTATGCTCAGATTAAATGACAAAAAATTTGAACAAACAATCAACGATAGTATCGTACGTCAGATTAAAGATGAATCACTGGAAAAGCTTTATAATAAGTGGTTTATGAAACCGATCCCACCTGCTAACACTGTTATGAACCTTCCCTTGTCAAAACAAACAAGATATGCTTGGGATCACCCAAATAATAAGCCTCGAGAAAGCTACGCAGAAAAAGATTTATAGAATTTAATAAAGAAGAACCACACTCTTTTGAAATTGAGTGTGGTTTATATTTTAATTCACTTTTTAATAAATCTGGACTATGTAGATGCGCGTGGTTTATTGTCCTATTTGTGAATGACTAATTTGAGGGAATATCAATTAATGGACTTTTCTTTCCTTTGTAGAGATGACCTTACTCAAACATTGGTAACAGGATGCTTGGGAACTCCCGGCGTAAGTCATACCTATTTAGATACACTTCTCGATGGCTTAAAAAATACAATTATATTGTCTATCACTTCACTTATATTAGCTGTATTGTGTGGTGTTATTATAGGAACAATGCGCACTTTACCCAAAACATCCATAATCAATTATATATTTCGCACTATTGGTACTATTTGGGTAGAGATTATGCGTAATATTCCCCTCCTTGTACAAGTGTTTTTGTGGTATTTTGTTGTTCCGAAGATTTATCCACCAGCGATGAAATTTTCCCCCATTCTCTTAATAACATGCGCATTGGGATTCTTTACATCTGCACGCATTGCTGAACAGGTTCGTTCAGGTATTGAAGCGATTCCTTCTGGACAACGCTATGCTGCTATGGCAATGGGATTTACAACTTATCAAAGTTATCGCTATATTATACTACCACGTGCTATACGTGCAATTATGCCACCTCTTACTTCAGAAGCAATGGGCATTGTGAAAAATTCGTCTATAGCATTCGCCGTTTCAATAAATGAGCTCATGCAATTTCAATACCAAGCAATTGAAGAGGTAAGCCATGTTTACGAAAATTATTTACTTGTTACGATCCTTTATATTCTAATAGCCTTATTCGTATTCATTGTGATGACAGTCATTGAACAAATACTCAAAATTCCTAATTTTCAAATAAAGGGAAATTGAATATGATGAATTTCATAAGCTCTCAGTTTGGATTTTATTCTCCTTTCAATTTTTCCGACTTTGATTTTTCCTTTTTTACCTTTGATGTATTTCGTTCTTACATTTTATCAGGTTTACTCTTTAGCGTTTTTCTAACTCTTTTTGCAACGGTGTTGGGGTTTGTTTTCGGTACGCTTTTAGCAATGATGCGCCTTTCTTCCATAAAACTTCTTTCTTGGTTTGCAATCAGTTACATAACAGCTATGCGTTCAATACCACTTGTGATGGTTATCTTATGGTTTTTCGTGCTTCTGCCTTTTTTAACCGGTATATCCATTGGTGCAAATAAATCAGCACTCATTACCTTTACCGCATTTGAAACGGCTTATTTTGCTGAGATTATGCGTGCTGGAATCAATTCAGTTCCGCAAGGACAAAAATATGCAGGACAAGCTCTTGGAATGACATATTGGCAAAGTATGTACATTGTCATTCTTCCTCAAGCCTTTAGAGATATGCTTCCAGTCTTTTTAACACAAGTTATTATCCTTTTTCAGGATACAACCCTTGTTTATGCCATCAGTGGTCATAGCCTTTTGAATGGTTTTGATATTGCTGCTAATAATTTTGGTGTAAAGCAAGAAGCTTATATCTTAGCAGCTATTTTCTATTTTGTTATCTGTTTTACACTGTCACAAATAGTTTTGTATTTACAAAAAAAAGTATCCATTATTCGCTAACAGGAAAAAAAATGTCTACTCATATGATCGAAATAAAAAATGTTTCTAATTGGTATGGCGAAATTAAAGTCCTTAAAAACTGTACAACCAACATTAATAAAGGAGAAGTCGTTGTCGTTTGTGGTCCATCAGGCTCAGGAAAGTCAACACTCATTAAAACTATTAACGCTCTCGTCCCTTTTCAAAAAGGTGAAATTTGGATTAATGGAATACCTGTTCATTCAAAAAAAACGAATCTGCCTAAATTGCGAAGTCAGGTAGGAATGGTGTTTCAACACTTCGAGCTTTTCCCCCATTTATCTGTCACAGAAAATTTGACAATTGCACAAATCAAAGTCCTAAAACGAAGCAAAAAAGAAGCACTTGAACGTGGATTGTTATATCTTGAACGCGTTGGCCTCATTGAACACAAAGATAAATATCCTGGTCAACTTTCTGGAGGGCAACAACAACGTGTTGCTATTGCACGTGCCTTAACTATGGATCCACTTGTCATGCTTTTTGATGAACCAACATCTGCTCTAGATCCTGAAATGGTAGGTGAAGTACTCGATGTCATGATTAGCTTAGCAGAAGAAGGTATGACGATGATTTGTGTAACCCATGAAATGGGATTTGCGCAAAAAGTCTCTGAGCGTGTTATTTTCATAGATCAAGGAACAATTCTTGAAGACTGTTCATCTAAAGAGTTTTTTTCTGATCCGCAAGCAAGAAAACCGAGAACGCAAGAATTTTTGTCTAAAATCCTAAGTCATTAGCCATTAGATTATCAAAAAAAAGCTATCTTTACTATGAACGTGTATACAAGAAAACAGAGTTTAATATAAGATGAGAGAATGTAAAAATATTACAATCAGATGTTTAAAAACTGTTATTCTTTAAAATCTCAGCAACCAGTGAAATTGCTGTACGTCTCTCAGATTCATTACAAAGAGCAAAAGCCTGTTCTTGCAAAGGATGAATCCAATTTTTGTCTTTTACGTTAGCTTTTTCATAGGCAGCAGTTAACATTGCTGCCCCACGGACAATTTTTCCTTCTTGAAGCAGTATATTTCCAAGCATTGCTTGGGCAGAAGGATTTCCTTTTTTTGCTGAAAGTTGAAACCATCGTGCTGCTTGTATAAGATTCTTCTCCCTTCCCTCTCCCTTTAAAAATATTTTTCCTAAATGATACTGAACTTTAGGATTTCCATAGTTTACCGCAGCCTGCATATAAAGATGAGCAGCATAAGAAGGATCAGGTTTCACAGGTGATTGAGGAATACTTTTTTTTATATATCTCGCAAGTTTAACCAATGCATCAGAAACATAACTTTCATCCTCTGAACCAAGATCAGCACCTTTTTCAACAATATATGCAAAAAAATTATATGCCTTATAATCATTTTTAGGGACACCATCACCGTTTGCATAGATAGAGCCAAGTTTCCAATTCGCACCAATATGGCCTCTCTTAGCTGCACAACGTAATGCTGCAATAGCCTGATTTATATGCCCATTTTTATAAGCAGACATGCCACGTTTAAAAAAATAAAACGAACCATCATTCGCTTCTTGCAAGCTATTGACATCTATTACATAAACAGTCGAAAAGAATCCCCCTAAAATCACAACAATCGTGACTTTTTTCCATATCTGAAACCTATTAACCATTTCCCCCCTATCTCAATTTTAATGATTATATCTGTTACAAATTTCTTTGTAGATATTTAAACTCTTTTTCTTAGTAAGAAGCATACGCGATTTTAAAGTAAAAATTTTAAAAGAAAAGACAAATAGATAAAAATCATCCAAAATGTTCGATAAAATTAAGTATCCATTTTTATATACAACAAATTGATTTTTAAATATAAATCATCATTCTATATTTTATAACACATCCTTTAACATTCTAAGCTTTATCGATCTTAAAATTTTATACGTATGAGTAAAAATCGTTCAATAAAATAACGTACATTAAACAGCAACTTGAGAATGAAGAGAATACATGATGAATGGTAAGCGTTTAAATATAAAAAACAATACGAAAGATGGATAAATATAATGATGATAGTTAACTTATAACTTCACGACTGCCTTACCACCTTAAAGATGAAGTTTTTTGTCTCCGTCAATCTATAAACAATACAAGCTTTTTGTTTAACGGATTGCACCTGACATCATTTCACATGGGGTTACTTCATACTTTACACACAAGTTCTACCTCAGAATACTCACCACTACATACAAAAAAATACCACATGTGTAATTTTACATGCCTTATATTGCTACTCTAAATGATGATATTTTACAGAAATAAAACAATGTTTTGATTTATAATGATAATTTACCTTTTTGCATATTGAATGAGGACCTCGAATATCGTAAGATTCTCTCATTCCAAACCTGTTCCATGTTAAATTAATCAAAACCATCCGCTTGCACATTACAAGCAGAGAGAGCTATGTGGATAAAAACTCTGTGTAAGAAAGAACTAAAAATGCCTCTTACGAACGGTTTGAGCTAAGGGTTGTCCGGATATTGGACAGAATGTGCCCCCAGCGCTTGTTACTTCACAAGCATAAAGAAGGGAAGCTCAATAGATTTACCGTTATACCATTCATGATCTACGTCGTGGAATAGGCTTGGATGCCTTAAAAGATGTCTCTTTAATGATAAACATAAAACAATGGATTTCAGTAGAGATTTTATGATCGTTCATGAAAAACTAACAAAAGAAAAAGTTTCCTTTTAAAGAAGATCTATACTAGCCCTACTGGTATGCAATTATCTATCAAAAAAATAAAAAGTTGAAATCAATCTAACCGCTCTAAAGCAACAAATATTTTTTTCTGCGCTGCACGCAGTTCTACAACCCTGTTCCGCTCACGCTCAACAATTTCTGCTTTTGCATTTGCTATAAATTTGGGATTGTTTAACTTAAGCGATATTTTTTCAATATCTTGTTCAATTTTACTGACATCCTTCCTCAAACGAACACGTTCAGCCTCCAAATCAATCAACTGTCCTAATGGTAAACAAAAAACAGCCTCTCCCAAAATCATTTGTGCTGATATTTCCGGAACTTTATCAGAGAAATCAATAACTTCAATACGCGCTAATTTTTTTAGAAGTGCATCATAACGCTTCACACGCTCTCGCGTTACTTCCCCTCCTTCAACAACAACAAGAGGTGCTTGTGTCGCCACTGGAATATTCATTTCAAAACGTACAGACCGAATCCCTGTGACGACATCAATAAGCCAATTAATATCATCAGCAGCTTCTTCATCTATCAATGTTTCCTCTGGCCATTTTGTCAATGCGAGCATATCCTCACGCTTGATGGCTTGCGTTTCTGTAAGAGACCACAACTCTTCCGTCATATAAGGCATAAAAGGATGAAGAAGTTTATAAACTTCATCTAAAACCCAAGCAGTACAAGCTTGAGCCTCATTTTTAGCATCTTCATTTTCCCCCTGAAAAATAGGTTTGAGAAGCTCCAAATACCAATCACATAATGTATTCCAAATGAAACGGTAAAGAGTGGCAGCTGACTCATTAAATTTATAGTGTTCAATACCAGTCGTAACTGCTGAAATTGTTTTAGATAACTCTGTTAAAATCCAACGATTAAGCGCCAGTTTTGCTTGTTCTGGTTTAAAAGCTGGATCATGCTTCACACCACTCATCTGTGCAAATCGGGTAGCATTCCACAATTTCGTAGCAAAATTACGATAACCAGCAATACGGGAAACATCAAGTTTTACATCACGACCTTGTGCTGCCATAATAGCTAAAGTAAATCGAAGTGCATCAGCACTATATTGATCAATAAGCTCTAAGGGATCAATAATATTTCCCTTTGATTTTGACATCTTTGCGCCCTTTTGATCCCGCACAAGAGCATGCACATAAACCGTTGGGAAAGGAACGTCACCTATAAAGTGAAGTCCCATCATCATCATACGAGCAACCCAGAAAAAAATAATATCAAATCCTGTCACAGATAAAGATGTTGGGTAAAAAGTAGATAATTCAGTCGTTTTATTTGGCCATCCTAATGTTGAAAAAGGCCAAAGAGCTGATGAAAACCAAGTATCTAAAACATCCGGATCACGGATTAATTCAACAACTTCACCATAATGAGCAAAAGCTGAATCTAAAGCCTCTTTTTCACTTTTTTCAACAAAAACCGTTCCATCAGGACCATACCAAGCAGGAATCTGATGTCCCCACCATAATTGGCGAGAAATGCACCAAGGTTGAATATTTTGCATCCAATTGAAGTAAGTCTTTTTCCAGTTACCGGGAACAAACTGCGTTTTTCCTTGTTGAACAGCCTCTATCGCTGGCTTTGCTAATTCAGCAGCATGAACATACCATTGATCTGTCAAAAAAGGCTCAATAGGGACACCACTGCGATCTCCATGAGGAACCATATGGGTATGATCATCAACAGAAGCTAAATATCCCTGTTCTTCCATCAAAGAAATAATCTTCTGGCGAGCAACAAAACGATCAGATTTATCGAGATTTTCTACTAACACTTTTAATTCATCTGATAAAATCAAACCATCGAAAAATGCTTCATTTTCACGAAGAAAAATTTCGGCTTTTTGGGTAAAAATATTGATCAAGCGTAAATGATTACGCTGTCCTACTTCAAAGTCATTAAAGTCATGAGCTGGTGTGATTTTTACAGCACCACTTCCAGCCTCAGGATCAGCATGACTATCACCCACAATTAATAACCTACGACCAACAAGCGGCAAAAGAGCATTTTTACCGATAAGATTTTTATAACGCTCATCTTCAGGATTAACAGCAATTCCTGTATCACCAAGCATTGTTTCTGGTCGTGTTGTCGCCACTGTTATAAAAGTTGTAGCATCATTTGGATCAAAAGTTTTACCTTCAAGTGGATATCTAAAGTGCCACAAATGTCCTTGAACTTCTTTTTGCTCAACTTCAAGATCTGAAATAGCTGTTAACAATTTAGGATCCCAATTGACGAGGCGCTTATCCCTATATATCAACCCTTGCTTATAAAGCGTGACAAAGACTTCACGAACCGCCTGCGACAACCCCTCATCCATTGTGAACCGCTCACGCGACCAATCACATGAAACCCCAAGGCGACGCAACTGGTTTGCAATAACGCCTCCAGTTTCATAACGCCATTCCCAAATACGCTCAATAAACTTTTCTCTCCCCATTTCTTGACGCGTTGGCTCTTGGCGTTCTGCAAGTTGACGCTCCACAACCATTTGTGTAGCAATCCCAGCATGATCCATACCAGGCTGCCACAACACATTTCTGCCACGCATCCGTTGAAATCTAACTATTATATCTTGAATTGTTGTATTGAGCGCATGCCCCATATGAAGTGAGCCTGTAACATTAGGAGGTGGAAGCATAACGCAAAAAGGTTCTGCATCGCTTTTAGAACCAGCTCCCGCTTTAAAAGCCCCACGAGTCTCCCATCTCTTTGCAACTCGTTGCTCTATAGAGGAAGCATCATAGTTTTTTTCTAACATTCTATCCATCCATAACGCCGCTGAAAAACACAATATATGATCAAAACCTGATCAGAATCTCGTGAATCTCAGTCATTCACTAGAGAGCTCGCAAAATCGCAAACAAAATCCCCATAAAATGAAAAACATAAAAATAATTAAGACGATTTTTTAATCGCCTTCACAATCTCTTCACGCAAAATATCTTCCAGCAAAATAGGCAATTTAGACTGTAACCATTCTTCTATAGCAGGACGCAACACATCCTTTGCAATCTTTTCTGCAGAAGAAATACAATATGCAGACAATTCCACATGACCATCCCTTCCTGCGTCTGACTGTGATTTCCTTATCTCATCTTCATATTCTTTTGCTTTATAAACAGAATTCCGTTCTTCAGAAGAAAGCTTCATCTTTTGCATATCCATACCAACTGTATTATTTTCTGCCTCTATATCCTCTTTCTCTTGCGTTATCTTCCCTCCTTGATTTTCAGAAGAAAGACCAATACGATCAGCTAAAGCTTTCATAGCATCATCAACCGATAAGGTTGTATCATAAATACCCTCGGATGCCACTTCTGAAGCATTCACTGCAACATCTTCATTTAAAAAGTGATCAGATTGAACCGCATTTTCTTCGATTATTTCACGAATAGATGTTAAAATTTCATCCATACTTGGCTCACGTAACACGCTTGAACTCTGTACCATACTTTACAACCTCTCAAAGACGCAACAACAAATAGAATCATATTTTCAGTGTATGCAAAAGAATTATAAGATCAACATGCCTCCCACGATATTTTCAAATATGCTTGTCATAAAGAGGGCGCTACACACAGTTTTCTACACTTTATAAAGATAATATCTCGCCGCAATATTTTTTAACATATTCAACTGTTGATTTACTAATCTTTTAAAAACTAAAATAATTTAAGATTAAAGAGATACTTTTATGTATTATCGGATATATTTAATTGTTTTTAAACCTAAATAACTTGCAGTCAATTTACCAATAGAAGATTGAACACTATAGCTCGCCACAACAGCATTACGCTCTGCCATTGCAAGCGCAATCTGAGCATTAATCAATAGAGTACGAGAATTTAAAACATCCAGCGTCGTTGCTTGCCCTACGCGATTTTCTTGAACACGACCTTTCAGAGCAATTTCAGCAGCACGAACACTTTCACGGTAAGCAACAACAGATGAGCGTGCGCCCTCCAACTGAAACCAAGCAGAAGTAAGTGCTTGTCGCGTATTACTATGCGCCAAATCGAGTTGAAGCTGCGCCTGTCCAAGCTGTTCCCTTGATTGGCGAATTTGCGCAGACGTACGCCCTCCTTCAAAGATTGGGACACTTACTGACAACCCTATCGATTTAGAAACGCCATCTTCTCCAATCCCGCTGTAGATTCGATTATAAGATGCAGTTGCAGAAAAATCAACTTTAGGGAGCAATGCCCCTTCTTTCGCCTTTACATTATAAACACTCGCATCGACTAAATATTTAGCATAAAGGATTGCTGGATGCATCACAACGCTCATTTGGTAAGCCATATCAAGGTTGACGGGAAAATCTTTGGCTAGAGGTGGGCGTTTTAACTTTTCAGGATCAGAACCAATAACTTGTCGATACACTGCCTCTGCTGCTTTTACATCAGAACGAGCAAGACTCAGCTCTGAAACCGCCACGGAACGTGCAGCTTGAGCTTGAGCAAGATCAACATGCCCTCCTTCACCCACATCAAATTTTGCTTTATTTGAACGAACTTGTTCCTCAAGAGCTGCCAAATTTTCTCTCCGAAGATCGGCAACACGACGTGCGTGATAGACATTAGCATAAGCGGTCACCGCCTCCAGAAACGTATTTTGTTCAACATTACGAAGATATTCACGCTGGGCCTGCAACTTAACTTGAGCTGAAGAAAAGATATTTTGCGTGATAAAACCATCAAATAATCTTTGATTTAATCTCACTCCTATAGATCCAGAAGTGACATAAGGACCTGTAAAAGACTTATTGCGCCCATAGTTCCCAACCCCCTCAACTTGTGGCAATAGCCCCGATCGCGCAATGACAACATCATCACTGGATATACGCACAGCTGCACGTTCACTATTCAACTTAGCATTATATTTATAAGCCTTAGAAAAGGCATCCATCAATGTTTCAGCACAAACAGTCTCTGATAGTAAAACACTCAACACCAGCAATAAACACGCCTGAAACTTCTTGTTTACTCTAAACATAATACACACAATAACAAACCCCAAATAAATTACAAAATTATCTTTTATTCACAAAACAAACAAGCACTAAAACACAAAACCAGGTGTTTTGAAAAAACAAGGAAGAGGCTTTACAGCGAGATTAAAAGCACGACGAGCCGAGATGATCCCATCTTCTTTTATATAGATTTGTGCAACAGCAGCATTTCCATACCCTTCAACCACCACAAGACGTCCACAGTCTTTCATTTGATCAAAGATACCTTGAGGAATAAAATCAACAGATCCCTCAATGAAAATCACGTCATAAGGTCCCTCAACAGCATATCCTTGCTCTAATGGACCATGAACGACAACCACATTATCACATTGATTACGTTCTAAAGCTTCAAGAGCACATTCAAAGAGAGATTTATTACTTTCCAGCGCAATCACAGACCCTGCAAGTTTTGCAAGCAACGCTGCACAATAACCACTATTTGCACCAATATCTAAAACAACATCTGATGATTTTAAAGCGGCAAGCTGTAGTAATTTCGCTAGAGATGCAGGTTTCATCAAATAGCGTGCAGGAACCCCATCTTGCTCTGGACATAGAACAATATCGGTATCAAGATAACTTAACACTTTCATATCTTCCGATACAAAATCTTCACGAGACACCGTTAAAAAAGCTTCAAGAACTGATAAATCCGTTACATCGACTGTACGAATTTGATTGTCAACCATTTTGCGACGAAGCTCAGCAAAATCTGCAACCATAACGAATATTTTCTCCTAACCTACAAAAAACAAACAAAACAGCGATAATAAGGGATAAAGATCTCTTAAACTATGGGCGTTACAAAAAAGGATGCTACAGTCAACAATTAGATTTTAACTGTATAATCTCTCATACAAAAGTGTCTTCACAAGAATAGAGGGAAATAATCTATTTTCCTATACCTCATCTCCCTTAAAAGCCGTTTCGTTTAAAATCGGCTGGAGGCCTCGCCCGGAATCGAACCGGGATACAAGGATTTGCAGTCCTCTGCGTAACCATTCCGCCACGAGGCCTCGTCAACAAACATAAAGGTTTCAATAAGGGAAGGCAACGCATCCGTCAAGGTATAGAAATCTTCTCTCGCCTTTTTTCCTCTTATTACACAATTTATCATATTTTTTTAAAAAAAGTAATTTTATCCTTTGCAAATCAGTATTGCTTTGCTATAGCCTTTTCAATGAGATGATTGGGCACCGTTCCCCGGTAGCTCAGCGGTAGAGCAACCGGCTGTTAACCGGTTGGTCGCTGGTTCGAATCCGGCCCGGGGAGCCACTTTTCTTTTATTCCACGTAGTTTATTGTTTTTTCTAAAGTTTTTAGACATGAGGGATTCGTTAATAAAAGTAATGGAATAGGATTTTTGCAATAAAGTAGAAACGCAATATCCTCCGTGTAGCTTGCCAGCAGGTTTTGTATAATTTGCCACTAGGTTTTGTACCAATTTATTTTTTCTCAAAGAGTTTTAAAGATNCTCTTTAACGCATTTTTCTGCTCCTATTTTTCCAGATCACTAAAGCGTGTAAAATCGGATTGAAAGGCAAGGGGAACGATTCCTGTCGGACCATGGCGTTGTTTTGCTATAATAACCTCGGCTTTACCCTTGGCTTGCTCCATTGCCTCTTGCCACTTGCTATACTCAGCAGTGCCTTCTTTGGGTTCTTCATTTTTGAGATAGTATTCTTCACGATAAACAAACAGAACAATGTCGGCATCTTGCTCGATTGAACCAGATTCACGTAAATCGGATAATTGTGGACGTTTATCTGTTCTATTTTCAACTTGACGCGAAAGTTGAGAGAGAGCAATGATGGGAATATTGAGTTCTTTTGCAAGTGCTTTTAATCCGGTGGTAATGGCTGTAATTTCTTGAACGCGATTTTCTAATGAACGCTTTGAACCACTTGTCATGAGTTGGATATAATCAATAATCAAGACATCTAGACCATGTTGTCGTTTCAGACGCCTTGCACGGGCGGACAATTGTGCAAGGGATACACCACCCGTTTGATCAATATAAAGAGGGATTGTTTGTAAGGAACGCATTGCGTGAATAATTTTTGCAAATTGCTCTTCTGAGATATTACCACGGCGCATATCAGAAGAAGAAACCTTTATTTGCTCTGAGATAATACGAGTTGCAAGCTGTTCAGTTGACATCTCAAGTGAGAAGAAACCTACAATGCCCCCTTCATTGGCTTGGCTGTTATCATGACGCTTGCAAGCATTGGCAATATTAAAAGCAATATTAGTCGCCAGAGAGGTTTTCCCCATAGCAGGGCGCCCCGCAAGGATAATTAAATCAGATGCTTGTAACCCTCCCATTTTCTCATCAAGGGTTTTGATATGGGTAGCTATCCCTGAAAGCCTTTATAAGAGGACACTGCAATTATTTGCACATTATAAATTACGATTTCTTTCATCAGAGATGAATTATTAAGCTCCATCAGCAATGAATCGGTCTCATATATTTTTTTCCAAAGAAAGAATGATTTGTACTCAATAAAGGAATTAAACTTAAAAACCTGCTCATGAAGCAATCATTTTGAAAAATGAAAGAAACAACAATCAAGGTCATATATTATCTCCATACACCCCACATAACCTCCTCCCCATCCTAAAAGCAAAAAAACATAAAACAAGTCTGTAAACACTCCGACGTCTTATCTAACAGGTTATTTCTCCTGCTAACCACTTCAACGCTTTACAAACAACCTTGCCTTGTTCACCACACTGTCATAAAACATTTAATACATAAAATCTTATAGATTTTATATCCCCCAAATACTTTATATCCCCCAAATAATAGTTTTACAGTAAAAACCAAGATAACGAGCTAAATTGTTAAGAATCCTGAGAAAGCCTTCAGAAATCATGATATTCTCGCTATTGTATTATGCAGTCACATGCTTTTTTAAAGAGATATCTCTTAAATCCGCCAAGACTCTTTCACAATGACACCCGTAAATGGTATAAAATGAAATCGATTGGTCAGCCCCATCTTTATTTATAATAAAAGCCATACCATCGTACTATTTTCCAACTCTCAATCTCAGCAATCCCCCATTGCCTTGGAAAGAGTTTATAAAAATTATTTTATTTATTTTTCAAATGATTATCTATATGACAACTTCACACATTACGTGCAAGCGAATACTTTTGATTGATCCGCATAAATAACTTAAAAATGAAAAAAATACGATATAATGAATTATTAAATTATAAAACAATGCGTTATTATTAGACATCAATTTTTAAAATTAAAAGTTATCATTAAAGATAAAACACATCCTTTATAAAAATAGTTTTATATAAATAAAATCTACTTTTATTCCCATTAAAAAAATAGGAATAAAGCAAATAAATAATTTCCTCTACAATAAAGATTTTTAATAAATCCAAAAAGTTAGAAGTTTTCATTTCTAAAAAATGAAAACCTCTAAAGGATCTTCTTACTTTGACAAGAGTATTTTATAGCTCTTTTCAATTGAGAATAAATCAACAAAAGTAAAAAATCTCCAGTACATGATCTTTTTTCAAGACTTTATCTAAGCAGCCCTCTTAACTGATTTTCGAAAACGAAGAGGCTTTGCACGCTTTACTACTGTTTTTGCTTTTTTATGCCTCTCATTTTGAGGTGAAGAATTCTTCCGCTGCAACTGTGCGGTATCATCTTTTCGACCTAAAAACTGTTTTTGACGTTTAGATTTTTTAAAACGGCGTTCCTTATCGTTTTCTTTTTCTTTACTTTCTCGTACAATTGGCTTTTCTGGAAACGCTGCAAATTGTTCTGGAACAGCCTCAGCCACCAATTTCATACGAATCAAGCGCTCTATAGCACGCAAGCGGGACCTTTCTACCTTCTCATCAAAAAGCGTAAGTGCTACACCAGATGCACCATTACGTCCTGTACGACCAATACGATGTACATAACTTTCAGCTTCATCTGGTAAGTCGTAATTAATAACGTGGCTTATCCCTGGTATATCAATACCGCGTGCAGCAATATCTGTTGCCACTAGGATCTGCACAGATCTTTCACGAAAAGCTTTTAAAGCAGACTGGCGAGCACCTTGTGATTTATTTCCATGAATTGTTGCGACTAAATATCCTACCTTTTCTAAACTACGTGTGACAGCATCTGCCCCATGTTTCGTTCGAGTAAAAACAATAACCGAATCAAAAGCTGGATTTGTCAAAAGTTGACTTAAAACATTCTTTTTTTCATTCGTAGGAACACAATATAATTTTTGGCAAATCTCTACAGCCGTAGTACCTTGAGGAACAACTTCAATTTTAACCGGATCATTGAGTAAACATTTTGCAAGCACAGCAATTTCCCTCGGCATTGTTGCAGAAAAGAGTGCTGTCTGACGCTCTTGATGCAAAAGCTTTGCAATTTGCTTAACATCATGAATAAAACCCATATCCAACATACGATCTGCTTCATCCAAAATCAAAAAACGAGATTGGGAAAGATCAACACACTTTTCACGAACAAGATCTCTCAAACGCCCTGGAGTCGCTATCAAAACATCCACACCTGCTTCCATACGTTTAATTTGTTTTAAACGTGATACGCCCCCAAAAATAAGACATGTTGAAAGATGTGCTCCTTTCGCCGTAGTGCGAATCGTTTCATCAATCTGCACAGCAAGTTCACGCGTTGGAGCTAAAATCAAAGCGCGTGCAGTTTTAGGGCAGCGTTTATCACCCAAAGCCAAAATCTGACTTAAAATAGGTAAACCAAATGCCAAGGTTTTTCCAGAGCCTGTCTGAGCAACACCTAAAATATCGTGTCCTTTCAACATCACTGGAATAGCTTGTTCTTGTATAGGTTTAGGTTTACTCATCCCAGCAATGAGTAAATTTTTAATCAAAAGAGTAGGTAAACCTAACTTTGTAAAAACATTTTCTTCTTTTATAGGCAAAATAAAATCTTTCCTTAGCTGAAGAACTCAAAAGAAGTAACCATCTGAACTCTCCACTCAAGAATCCGCGCAAGAGAAATCCCTGACATTTTAAATGAAGCAACGCCTAAAAAGCGGCTTGCGCAACTTATGAACACCTTGAAATCAAGATAAAGGCGTATAAACTTCACTTTACAAAAAGCCAACAAACCAGCCTAAATGCCTTCACCTCTATTATCTTTGGATTATGATAAAAAAGCAAGAACTTTACGAAATACATTTATCATGAATAAAACAATATTTAGATCGTTTACTTTTTGATGATTGTGTCCATCGGTAAATGTACCTTGATAAAATCAGGATAAATCTCGAGAAAAACTGGATTTTGTAAAGTTTTTTGACCGCCATAAATTAAATACCATTGGTTTTTATCAAAAATCGCCAAAGTTTTATATTGAATGATGCGATCTTTCATCTCAAGAACTGTTGGAATTAAAGCATACAAAGTACCGTTATCAGTTTGTAAATACTCTATATTTTCTTTATCTAAATAATAAGCACCAGAAGGCAACCCCTCAAATTTCTTATGCAACTGTTGAAGAAAATCACTACGTAAAGCACTCTCTGTTGTATTCAATCGATGTGCCATCTCTTTATAAAGCCGCTCAGGCATATAACGAGAAATAGGCATAAAATCCCCATTTTTTATAGCATTATTGACATCAACAACGACTCTTGAAAGTTCATCTTTTTGTACTATTGTTGGCTGAGATGCTAAACTCTGTTGATTAACAATCAAAAAGAAAAATAGACTCAGCACCGAATAAAAAATAGGTTTCATCATTATACTTCTTGTTTTAGTAAAATTTCAGTTTCTCAAATAACAAAATCAAATAACGTTTGATCATCAGTAATATCACGATAACGCCAACCTAACGCTTGAAATTTTTCCTCTAAAAGACGAAAATTACCGTATTTTTTTGTTTCAATCGCAACCAATACAGAACCAAAGTTTCTCGCTGACTTTTTAAGATATTCAAAACGTACGATATCATCATCTGGTGATAATGTGGAAAGAAAATGACGCAATGCACCAGGATGTTGCGGAAAACTAAAAATAAAATATTTTCTCAACCCTTGGAAACGTAAAGAACGCTCTTTAATTTCTGGCAAACGCTCAAAATCAAAATTACCTCCTGAAATAACGAGAAGAATTTTTTTCCCCTTTAACTCTTGAGGAGGAATACTGTTAAGCGCATCAATCGATAAAGCACCAGCCGGTTCCAGAACCACACCTTCAACATTAAGCATTTCAACCATCGTAGAACAAACGCGGTTTTCAGGAACCGTAATGACAGAATCAGGGGGAAATTGCTTTAGAATTGTATAGTTTAGAGCACCAATTTCAGCCACAGCAGCACCATCTACAAAAGTGTCAATGCTTTCAAGCTTGACGCGTTTTCCACTCTCCAAACAAGCAAGCAAACTTGCAGCTCTTTGTGGCTCAACAAAACGAAGCTTTGTTTTCCAACCATATTCATGTAAAAACTTGCTCACTCCACTTGCCAAACCACCACCCCCTACCGGCACAATCATCAAATCTGGCTCACTTTCTCCATTGAGTTTTTTCCATTGTAAAGCAGCTTCACAAAGCACTGTTGCCTGCCCTGTAATAATGCGAATATCATCGAAAGGTGGAGCCATTACACCACCGCTCTCTACAACAAAGGATTGCGCAGCTTCATAACATTGATCAAATGTTTCACCAACCAAACGAATATCAATGAATTCTTTACCAAAAATACGTGTTTTTTCAATTTTTTGTTGTGGCGTTGTCATAGGCATGAAAATCACGCCTTTACGTTTAAAATAACGACAAACAAAAGAAACCCCTTGCGCGTGATTCCCCGCTGAAGCACAAACAAATGCAGAATCTGGTGATATACAGCTAAGCATTTCTGAAACAAAATTGAAAGCACCACGAATCTTATAAGACCGCACCGGTGTTAAATCTTCACGCTTTAAATAAATTTCTGCATCATACTTTTGACTAAGAAAATCATTTCTTTGAAGTGGTGTTTCAGCAAACACGTGATGCAATCCCACCATAGCTTTTGTGACGTCTTGAATAAATTGACTCATAACACTAATCATTTCATACTTTATTTACATTATAAAAGCTTTTTCTATCGATAAAGGAAACTATTGTCAGTCAAAATTTCACTAAAAAATGAAAAATGTTTCTTTTGTCATTAATTCTTGATTCAATAAAAGATATAGCTTATGAGAGAACTCACATCGCGGACGTGATGAAAACGGTAAACATAGCAGACTTAAAATCTGCCGGTCGAAGACCTTGCGGGTTCAAGTCCCGCCGTCCGCACCAGATTATCTTAATCTCTCTTATTTTCCAATGATTTATTAAAAATCAAAAAAAATTAAAGCACCTTCTAAACCACCTTTCGTAACTTTATTATAACGCTATAAGACGGCACCGCGGTGGTACTAAAATACGAATCATTGCTGCTTTTTGAGGTACCTTTTTAGCACTTTGACCTCCTCCTCGTCTTTATAGGATGGAGAGGCAATCAATATTGCTAATTTGGGATTGGCTTATACTCTTCATGACTCTTGTAAAACGACGCAAAAGCTCAGAAAAGAGATAGATGCAAAAGACAAAATAATAGATAAAGAAGCTGAAATAATACGTGCACAAAAAGATGTGATTCAAAAACAAGAAGAGTTAATTCGAAAATCAACTGCTTCTAAGATTATTTTTCCTCGAATGGCAGTAAAAAATTGGCCCAAAAGTAGTTTCAAGTACTTTCTCACGACCATTTTTTCAAGACAAGCAATCACAACACGCTCTGTCATAGCGCACATATAAATACGCAACAGCCTTCATGGGGGAAGATGATTATCAATACACAAACCGTTCTCTGCCTTGATCTAGATCTAAGACAGGCTGGGCGATTTCTCGTGTAGACAGCAGTATAACAAGTGGCACTTGTCAATTTTGAATTTTTTCGTTTTAAAGGCGATAGTATGCGCTATTTGCGTTTTCAGCAATGGCTTACAAAAATGAAGATCACAACAGATAAAGTCAATGCCTCACAAGAAGAGATGATTAAGACGGTGTGTGCAAAAGAATACAATCCAAAAGATGACAACGAAGCAAATGCTTTAGCAATTTTATATTTAGTTAAAGAAGGGAATGCGCATGTCTAATGCAATGCCATGGATAAGATTCCTTTTGAATGACTGGAACAGTGAGATAGATGGAATGACATGAGAACAAAGGGGCATTTATATAACGCTTTTCATTCGCATGTATGACAAAAAAGCACCAATTAAAACAGATTTTGAAATGCTTGCCCGCGCTTGCAATTGCTCGCAAAAAAGTTTGTAACTATTGTCGAATATCTCATGAAGAATGATAAACATATTGAGAAAGATAATGGTTTGTCGAATACGCGCGTTGAAGAAGAGCTAAAAGATTTTACTGATAAAAAAGTGCACATATCGCAAATTCATAGTGAGGCTGGAAAAAAGGTGTACAATAAAAAACGCTATAAAAAACATTTTAATGATTTTTCTGAAGCAAACGCTAAGCAAAATCAAGCTATAAAGAACCAGAATAAGAATATATATAAACTAAAACTATCATTTTAGCAAAAAACTGCTTCTGAAAATTTAGAAACAAACGAACAGGTTGACGAACCAACATAGGTTGCTGCTGTTGAGACCACATCAGAGCAAATCGAAACGGGTGTAGAAAACCAACCTTCCATTCACGAGCAAGAGAACATTACGAAAAAAGCTAAACGGGTTAGAAATGACAGTGGCTGTCGTACCCCTGATGATTTCGAACCTGTTTATGATTTCGCAATCGAAGAGGGATTGCCTCCAGAGCGTGTCAAAGCCGAAATGGCAAAATTTCGAGATTATTGGAAAGCTAGAACAGGCAAAGATGCACGCAAAACGGATTGGAAAGCAATGTGGCGCAACTGGGTGCAAAAAGCTATCGAGGATTTAGAGAACGGAAAAAACTATGGAAAATCACTCTTAAAGGCAAAAAAGTGTAGATGAACGCATCTCAGACAGCATCCTTGATATCGGGCCTCGAGGTCACTTTGAAACACATTCACGAGATGATAGCTCCGGAGTTTCCTTTAGTTTTGAAAAGTGGCAAGCATTGACACAACAGCAGGAAGCGATTGCCTTAGAAGCGTGTGATCAACTTCACGAATTGTTTTCAATAAAAGTGAGTAAAGAGGACATAGCCAAGGCAATTCGGATGCTTTCGTGTGGTTTAAAAAATTTCGCAACAGACAGATCATGAAGGTATAGCGCTTACCTATGGAATGTTTTTGGAAAGTGTTTCTGCGTGGTCACTCATAAAAACGGTTAAACGGGGATTTTATGCGATGAGGTAGAAGATTTATCGGATACGTTTTTTCCAAGCACTCGTGAGTTAGTAAGATTATGTCGTGATTTGGAAAATAGTCTTTTGACAAAAGCCAATCTTGTACGCAAGGCTGTTTTGAACACCCGTGAAAAAAGGCTGAAAGAAAAGGCAATGAGAGAGAATTCAAGACCACTCACGTTGGTTGAAAAGCAAGTGAAAAACATTGCAGGTTAGCAAACTAGTGAAAATTGCTGATCGTTTTGTGATTGGATGTGCATTTAAATCGACAAAATGGCACCGTACAGAGTGATTTAAAGATTTTATGATAAAAAACCTATCATATAAAACGCTCTGTACGGTCAAATTTGAGGCAAATAGACAAATTTGTAAAATTAGGATTAAAGTATGTTCATTTTAAAACATCTATTCTTAAAAAACCGTAAACAACCCATGCGAAAGAGGTTTGTTGCAACGGCAGTGGGTATGCCCCATGGGGGATGGGACAGAGGAGTATTTTTACAACCTCTACGAATACGAAGACGGCACAAGAGAGTGTGAAAAGTTTGATGGTGGTCAGTATTACAAAACACCTAAGAATGCGGATTTTAGTACCAAAGCGCAAGTAAAAGCATGGGTTTACGGTGGTGATATTCCGAAAAGCATTCTCAATTACGAACCTCTTATAGACGAGATCAACAGAGAGATAAAAAAATTATCGAAAACCGCAAGAAATAAATATGTTTACAGATAAGCAGCTAAGAGCCTTGTTTGGTATTATAACTTTTATATTTTTATGTTTTTCAGAAATTAAAAAAATATTGACTTTATTCAGAGTATATTGCGTATTGCTCTAAATGCGCTTCTTAAACATTTACACAAAAGCATAAAAAGCTATTGAATCATGGGCTTTATGTTATATTTTTATCTAATATTAGAGAGGGCGTTTTATGCACAACAAAATTACGTAAAGTTGGAGGATCCGTTATGCTCTCTATACCGCCTGCATTGTTTGATGTTCTTCATCTTACTGAAAATATGCAAGTGGGTTTGGCTATTGATAATGGACAATTGGTTGTGAAATCACAAATATCGCAAAATTACACTCTTGAAGAATTGTTAGCCGAATGTAATCCTTCGGACGATTTTGCGGATAAAGATGTAGAGTGGTTTGATGCTAAGCTTATTGGCAGAGAGCTCTTGTAATGAAGCGGGGTAAAATTTGGTTTGTATCGCTTGACCCAACCTCTGTCTATGAGAAAAAGGAACGCGTCCTGTACTGATTGTGTCACCGGAGGCGTTTAATCGTTTAACAAAAACACCCATTGTTTTGCCCATTACGAGTGGAGGAAATTTTGCTAGAATAGCAGGCTTTGCTGTTTCATTGGTGGGAACAGGGCTGCATACAACAGGTGTGATACGCTGTGACCAACCGCGTGCTTTAGATATAGTAGCGCGTAATGGAAAAAGAATGGAAACTATTCCATATATAATTATGGATGAAGTCTTAGCAAGGTTATCAACATTTCTTACTTGAATTTTTTCTACACTTTTAAATGTTTAAAAACACCAACTTTAGGTAAAAAGTAAAAAAGCATAAGATCATGATTTTTTTCTGCTGACAATCAGCTAATCAATTTTTCACAGAATAAAAATCAATAATTGACTAATGATGTCATTAATTATGACTCAAAAGGAGCAATGATGAAAACTGTCATCACTACGTCAATGTGTGTTGTTGGAGACAATAAAAGCGCTGTTCGCTTTGAACCATTACCCCCCAATAATCCATTTGTTGAAGTTTCTAATCAGGTCTACGCACGTCTCAAGCGCGCCAATGCTCAAAACCTTTTGTTGATATTCAAACAAAAATAAAACCCGACAAGACAATTGAACACATTAAGCAAGTAGAAAAAGAACCCAACCAAATATCATCTGAAACAGTAACAGAGGAAACCTTACTCGAAAAACCAAAAGCATCTAAGGTCTCTCAATCATCAACACCTACTCTTAAAAAGGCTTAGACGTTGAAGTTAATCATCTACCCAAAATGGTATCTTCAACAGGTGAAGGATACCTTCACCAGTCTTCAAGCACCACGCCTTAATTGGGCTGTGCGTAATGCTCTAAACACCGCAGCAAAACAGTCGAACGCTTTACTGAAAAGCAAATTGCCGATGTTACATCTGCCCAATCAAAGCATGTTAAGCAAGGTATTTATATTAAAGAAAAGGCTACAGCAAAGCTTCTCGAGACAGATATCATTGGTTCTGGAACACCGATACCTCTTAAATTTTTTCAAGCAAGAGAAACAAAACGCGGCGTAACTTACAAAATGTTTGGGAAACAAGAAATCTTACCCCATGGTTTTATCAAGGGAGGCAGTTTTCCAAAGCGTGTTGAATTGAAAATGGGAGGGAATGTGTTTCAAAGAGTAAATGGGGATAAATTTCCCATTGCAAAACGAGAAGGACCATCAATTGCTAAAGTTATGTCAAAGCCAGAGATTGCAAGTGCTATTGCACAATATGCCAATGAAAGATTAACCGAAAACACACAGAGACAACTTAAACGTCAAGAATACGCTGCTAATAAGAAAGGCTAGATCATGTTCTCAAGCTTTATCTATATCTTACATATCCTTATGAGTTTAAGCATTACATATTCTTATTGCAATTTTAAAAAAAGATCATCATTTATGCTTTGTTTTTTCAAAAAAAACGTAATAAAATCAATGTAGAAGGTACTTCCCAGCGGGTTGGCTTCGTTGCGGGGCAGGCGAGCGCAAACTATCGCTAGCGACAGAATTTTCAATTTGACTGTACATTGTACACTTAACTCATTGATAAATAACAATTTCAATATGTACACTGTACAGTATGTGAAACGTTTTCTTAGCAAAAAGTAATTTTTATTACTGGACAATTCTAGTAATAGGTATTTTCAAATCAGGTGCCTCAAAAACACCTTAAAACAACTAGCGGATTAGTTGCCGTGTTTCTTAGCGACCAGCACTCTTTTAGAATGTCATTAAGGAACGTCTAACATCTAAGAATTCTTTATGAATACCATTATTAAAATTACTGAATTATGTGGCAAAAGGCATGACAATATTATGCGTGACATCAAGAAAACGCTTGAAGAACTTAACGCCCTCAAATTTGAGGAGGTTGATTTTGGTGGGCACTACCTTGATAACATAAGGTGAAAGCCGCCCTTGTTATAACCCGCCAAAGCGTGAATGCTTAATTCTTGTTTCTAGTTACAGCACTGCCTTACGAGCAAAGATAATTAACCGTTGGAAAGAGTTGGAAAGACAAGTAGCTATTCCATAAATTGATTACTCCAAACCCGAAGTATTACTTGGCGCCTTAAATCATCTACAAAATCAAATTGAGCAGAAAGACCATGTTATTTCAGAATTAGCACCAAAAGCAAAAGCTTTAGAAGGCTTAAAACGCTCTGATGGTTTGTTTGGTTTGTTTGGTTTGTTTGAAACCGTGAAGATGTTGGAGATAAGACCAAAGGATTTAATAGATTACTTGCGTAAAAATGATTGGGTGTATCGACGTGCTCCAAGTGGTCCATTGTTACCTTAATCAGGATAAAATCAACAAAGGATTCATGGACTGTTCTGCCATCACCATTCAAAAACCGGATGGAACAGAAAAGGTGCTGCCTTCAACAAAAATCACACCTAAAGGATTGGCGGCATGTTTGAGAGAACAAATCCACGAAGGTGTGCAATGAAGGTAGGTTCTAACTTCTTATGCGATTTATGGATGGCATTATCTCAATTTTCTAGACATGAAAATATGAGTGATAAGATTGTACTGCTCATGGTTGACACCATGAGTTTAGTAGAAAAAACTTTGTTTTTAAAACTTCAAGATGAAGTGCCAATCCTTCTTTCGATATCTTTCTCATCTGACGCTCCATAAAAAAAGCCCCACAAAAGTGGGGCTGGATAAAATGATGTTCTAATCAATCTTGCGTTAATTATAATAAAGTGGCTCGCTACATCCACGGGCGCCTATTTTTTCATCTTCTACATAATGAGAATGCGCAAAATTCCGTACAAGATGATCATTGTTAGAGCCACCAGTCCAATCGCCTCCTCCCAACATAACATTTATGTCTACACGCAAACTGCTTCCTTGCTCCCCTGTATGCCATTTCGTCACTGGATAACAACCAGACAAATATTGCCAAACATAACCGCAACCATCCTCACAACCGATATGCGAAATCATCCGTCTATTGTTTGTATCAACGTGTCCTCCAGACGTCTTAGGAGAAGGCGCTTGATTGCCGACAATACTGGTTGCTTGATTACTTCCATACATGCATGGCGAAAACTCATCACTCGTCAAAAATCTCTTATTAACAGACCAAAAATCAAAGGCATGATTCGCATAGCTACGATTGGTTGTAATCGGAACACCATAGGCAGACTTTGCATTTACACCTGTCCCTGATTGAAGATAAATATCAACCCAAATATTATGCCACGGATTGTAAACCATCCCTTCTGGACTACTACGTGGGCGGTGATTTAAACACCAAACAGAATTGGGCAAAACATCCCCCGCTTGATACCCCGATAAGAGATGACCTTCAATCTCACCAACATCCGCACATAGCGTATGAAATCCACCGATCTTTTCAGAATTATCCTCTGTATAGCCATCAGGAGCCGTTGGATTTTGCGAAATTTCAAAGGATAGCGCATTCGTCTGATCTTTTAAGATGAGATATATATAATAATCCTTTCCTGCTTCAAGATCTTCGTCAAAAGTCATCCTTCCACGCCCTGGAATGCGGTAAAAGAGGTACCTACCCCCATTCTCTTCACCATGATAAAAGCGAAAACATGCCCCGTCATTGATCACAAGACCTTTTCTATTTTTCGGATCGGCTTCCAGAATTCTGTCAGGTTGATGAAAACGCACATTCTCTAAAAATTTAGTGGAAAGAGAACCTACCTTACCTTGAAGTTCAGAAAGACTGTCACTGTTCCTCTGTGCCTTCTCTTGAACTTCTGTCAATGCACTCTTCGCTTCTTCCGCTAACACTTTTGCCTCAGAGGCGGCTGTATTCGCAGAATTTGTCGTTGCTGTCACCGTGTCTAATGAACTCTTGACCTCTCCAAGCCCTTGCTTCGTCGTATCAGCTTCTTCTTTTGCTTGCTCCGCAACACTCTTCGCTTCTTCCGCTGTTGTCTTCGCAGTCTCAGCTACTTCCTTGGCTTCTACAATCAAAGGTTCTACCTTATCTGCCTTAACCTGCGCTGCTTCACAAATGATCAGATCAAATTCTGATAAACCGTATTTCTCTTGGGCATCCGCAATCACTTGGATTGATTGGTAAGTAGCAAACACCACAGTCATTGCATTTACTAATACTTTATTTGCTTTTTTTCAAAGCTTTTAAGCATCAGTTGATAGCTGATAGAGCGAGATCTGAGACATCGAGTTCGGCAGCAGCTTCTTTGTTTTACGACGCTTGCCAACTTATGTATTAGAATACACCACAAAGGAATGAAACAGTACTTCTGTATAGCGTGTCCATTCTCTTATCGTTTGTGACATCAAAGCCAGAGAAGGCACGAGAAACAAAACACGCTCTCCAGTTCCGGCTATTTGTTGTGCTATCTTAAAGCTGGTAAAAATCTTCTCCGTTCCAAATGCCATAATAACTTTGCCACGGTCTGCTTCTTTTTAACCATCACAGACTTTCTCATACTTTTTGATTTGTTGAAAAGTTATCCCTAATTGGTGCCTAATTGCTTTTACGACATTCCCAGCATTTTTCTTTGAAAGCGATTTTTTGCCTATAGAAATGTCGTTAAAATGTGGCTTTTTGCTTTTCACTTTCAAATCCCCCGCCGGTTGCGAGCACCCTCGCATTAGTATTCCGAGAGCCTGAAAGTATTGAATACGAACCAGATTTTTACTTTTAGTGCTCATAGCACCTAGACATAGAAAAATATCCCATAATTCCGAGACACCCACAGAGTGGGCTCATTTATGATCGAACTTTAGGGCTTTCAGACCCTACTAATCGCTGCGTAGACGAGCAAAATCACTCTTTAAGTAATAAAGTAATTTCAGGAGATTAGCAATCAAAATGAAAATAATCTCAAAAACTATAAGATTGAGCACTCTTCAAAAGAGGATAATGCGAAGGGCTGTCATCGTGGTTAGTCATTAACCCACATAATGCTTCTTTTCCAGAAAACGCAAAACGCGATATAAGAAAAAATGTTGTTTGCAAAGTTTTCTCTTGCCTATACAAAGAGAAAATGAAAAATTTGGAGGGCTCCCATGATAAATGACATCTACTGTGTTGGATACAATTATGTTGAACATGTTCATGAACTAGGTAATGTTGTTGAAGATGAACCTGTTATCTTTAGCAAGCCCAAAAGTTCACTCGTTTTAGGCAATGAAATTTATCTCCCTGATTTTTCCAAAGAAATACATTTTGA
The DNA here is from genome assembly GCF_042196445.1 of Bartonella sp. AP11XZML. Lineage (NCBI taxonomy): Bacteria > Pseudomonadati > Pseudomonadota > Alphaproteobacteria > Hyphomicrobiales > Bartonellaceae > Bartonella > Bartonella sp. AP11XZML. Next base: position 10,868 of record NZ_JBHIQF010000013.1, on the reverse strand, counting down.
AACCGAAATTGTGCTCAAAATCTCAAAGGACGCTTTCATGATCATGGAGGAAGAAGCAGAAGAATGCTATGATGCCGTAGCAATCGGTCTTGATCTCACAGCGCGGGATTTGCAAACAAAACTGAAAGAAAAAAAGCTTCCTTGGCTTTTATCGAAAGGATTTAAAGGCGCCGCATACGTCTCTGACTTCATAAACAAGGAAAAAATAAACAACCCAATAACCTTTGCAATGAAGTTAAATGGCGAAACAAGACAAGTTGGCAATACGAAAAATATGATCTTTAACTTTGAGAAGATAATCTCATTTTTAAGTCACTACATTCAGCTAAGACGTGGTGATCTCATATACACAGGCACTCCACAGGGTGTCGGAAAACTTTCTCAGTTTGACAGAATAGAATTGTATCTCGAAAATCAATTAATTTCAGAGCTAAAAGTAAAATGAATCATCAAATACTGACCTTTTTCATTGTTTCATTTTTTTTAGTCATCTCACCGGGGCCGAATATGGCCCTTATCATCGATAATGCAACGAGATTGGGAAGAAAGAACGCATTTGTAAACGTTTTAGGATTGTGTACAGCAACATATGTGCATGGGGCATTTTCCACACCTAGGTGTATCAGCGCTCATTCTCAACAACAAAACGCTGTTTTTTTTAGTAAAACTCATGGGTGGCAGCTATTTATTATACATGGGCTTTAAATCAATTAAATCTGGAATACACAGCTTAAATTCAAAAGAAAGAAGTTCAACGAATGAAAAGCATGCTACGAGTGAAACAAAGCTTTTAACCAGCTATATGGACGGTTTTCTGACACAAATACTAAACCCCAAAGTATCTATATTTTACATAGCAGCTTTTCCAAAATTCTTAGCTTCTGGAGATAGCATTAAAAAAGGTTTTGAACTTGTCACAATACATTCTTTCAACATCTTTGCATGGTTTACTTTAATGACCATTTTTATATCATTTGCCAGTACCGCCTTAAAAAAGCAGCGGGTAAAAGGCTCGATTAACATTGCGACAGGAACAGTTTTATCTCTGTTTTCTTTTTTCATTTTCTTTGGATAGTTTTATCTTTTGATAACAAATTGTAAAGTTAATAGAGCAATCTTTTCCTGATTCTGTCTCTCACTATGAATAGCTCAATCTCTAACAGAGCTTATACAATCCCCAGTTCTTTTTTTCTTTATATAACTGAATTACGTTGCATTTCTTTATCATACTCTCAAGGACGTTTGTGTAAACAATGTGAGTTTCTCGTAACATTTTATAAAATGTTACCAATATCTAAACAAAATCCTTATTCATCACTTTAAAAAAAATAAGCTATGATATTCCTCTTTTCGTTTATGAAACAAAAGTAACTTTTTGATTTATGATAGCACCATACAAACAAAAAAATGATTTTAAAAATCATTTTAATTTTCCATTAAAAATTGTTTCTTAAACTAAGATGAGAACTCTCGAGTGCTATTTGAGCAAAAAGTAAAACTCTCACCATTATGAATAATAATAAATAATGCACTGATTACAAATAATAAGTTTCAAAAAATTATAAAAACTCCTGACAACTTTCTGAAATAATTTTAAAAGCCCCACGTCTTTTAATGAACAATTTATTTTTTTAATGAACAATTTATTTGTTATTCATAACAATAAAAAGCTCCCTATTCAAATATCTGTTACGTTATTTAAGAGGACAACATTCTCTTTTTTCAAAAGCATATTCTTTTCTTTATCCACACAAAATCATAAAAAACGTTTTTTTCCTTTACACCTCATTTATATCATGCTTCGATACAAAATAATGCTTTTTTAGTGTAATTTAATCTCAAAATAATTAAAGGGAACCCCCAAAAAATGAGCTACAAACAAAATTTAAAAGATAATTCTCAGAATAAGTTGCAGCGTGGACTACACAACCGACATGTACAACTTATAGCCATTGGTGGTGCTATTGGAACAGGTCTCTTCATGGGGGCAGGAAAAACAATTAGTGTAGCAGGTCCTTCCATCATACTCGTTTATGCTATTATCGGTTTTGCTCTATACTTTGTCATGCGTGCTATGGGAGAATTGTTGCTTTCTAATTCACAATACCGATCTCTTATCGATTTTTCAACCGATATGCTAGGACCGGGAATCGCTTTCTTTGTTGGCTGGAGCTATTGGTTGAGCTGGGTTGTAACTGGAGCTGCTGACATTATTGCCATCATCACTTATATGAACTTTTGGTGGCCAACACTCAATCCATGGTTTACCGTTTTTACCTGCATTAGTGTCTTTTTAATCTTTAACCTCTTTGCCGTGAAACTATTCGGTGAACTTGAATTCTGGTTTGGTCTTATCAAAGTCGTCGCAATTTTAGCATTAATTGTTGTGGGATTTTATATGATCGTTACGGGCTTTACCTCTCCCAATGGTACGGTTGCTTCTCTCAATCACGTATGGAACGATGGCAATATCTTTCCGCGAGGAATGACAGGTTTTTTTGCTGGATTTCAAATTGCCATTTTTTCTTTTGTTGGTATAGAAATTGCTGGAACAACCGCTGCTGAAGTAAAAGAACCTAAAAAAGTTCTCCCCAAAGCAATTAATGCAATACCGGTCCGTATTGTACTCTTTTACATTTTTTCTCTCGCTGTAATTATGTCTGTCACACCTTGGGATCAAATTGTTCCAGATAAAAGCCCCTTTGTCTCGATGTTTTGGCTTGCAGGCATTCCGATAGCTGCTGGCTTGGTAAACTTTGTCGTTATCACCTCAGCTGCCTCTTCAGCAAATAGTGGTATTTTTTCTACCAGCCGTATGATATATGGACTTGCAACACAAAAAGGTGCCCCTCCAATTTTAGGTAAACTTTCCAGATACCATGTTCCAGCCAATGCTCTATTCTTTTCCTGTTTATGTATTTTAATAGGGTATACAATTGCCTCACTCTCTCCAAGCCTCATAAGTGCTTTTACAATTGTGACAAGCATTTCAGCTATTGCATTTTTATTCGTATGGTCTGTAATTTTGATTAGCTATATTGTGTATCGTCGCAATCGCCCTCATCTACACGCTGAATCCATTTATAAAATGCCAGGAGGTGTTATCATGTGTGGGATAATTTTAGTTTTCTTTGTTTTCATGCTCTATTTGTTGACATTAGAAGCTGATACTCTACTAGCCTTAAAATATAGTATATTCTGGTTTGTTTTCTTAGGTATAATGTATTTTATGTTTGTAAAGAAAAAAATAACTCAAGGTAACAAATAAAGTCTATACATAAAAACATCTCAAAAAAGGGTAATTTTAGTTACCCTTTTCTACTTAACCTCCTCCCCAAACATCAAAAAACGACGATTCCTACCGGCACCGGTTTGTAAACAATCCGGCTTATTAAGGGGGAATGCTGCTGATCATTTATATGGTTCACCTACATAAGGCTCTATGGGCTAGCCCTGCCCTGAACACTCACCACCCATTCTAAAAATACTTAATGCGTAAAATGTTATATGCTTTATATCAGTACTCTACACAACAGTATTTTACTGCACAATAGGATAAGAAACGAGCTATTCTGTAAAAAATTCTCTATAAACTTCACTGACATTGTTTACTAATAAAACATGAGATTTATCTAAAACTTTCCCCCCAAAAAATTTATATTCAATTTTTTATCACAATTAAAAATATAGCTCTAAACAGAATATATCTTAATAGCTATCTGCAATAAAAAAAGATTCTATGAAAATATTTTTCTATTTGTAATAAATTTTAAATATTAATACTTAAATGTAAATTTTAAATATATTTTTTAATATTTTAAATAATAATTTAACCATTTAAAATTATTTTATTTATATACAAAGTTTTATATTTAATAAATTTACAATTTTATTTATATTTTTATATATATAACAATATCTATAAATAAATAATTTTAAATATAAAGATATTTATATAAAATTACTACAAACAAATATACATAAATATAAATTATTATTTATATACAACTAATAATAATATATAATATAAATTATATTATATATTATATATATAACTTATGTATAAAACATAAAAAATCAAAAAAAATATAATACAATTTATCTTTTGTTTCTTATATATAAAATAATTATTCCATTAATTAATAATGTTTTTGCTTTATTCACATATAGTCATAGAAAAAAATTCCTTTACTCCTTAACCATAGCGTGTTCCTATAGAAGGAATTACCTTTTTTAGGGTAATTTTTATTTAAAAATAACTAAGGAGAACTCCCCAAAAATGAACAAACAAAATTTAGAAAAAAAAACTAAGAAGAAATTGCAACGTGGACTACATAACCGACACATACAACTTATAGCCCTTGGTGGAGCGATTGGAACAGGTCTCTTCATGGGATCAGGAAAAACAATCAGTGTAGCAGGCCCCTCAATTCTACTCGTTTATGCAATTATTGGTTGTGCTCTATACTTTGTCATGCGTGCTATGGGAGAGTTATTGCTTTCTAATACACAATACCGATCTTTTATTGACTTCTCAACCGATCTTCTAGGGCCATGTGCCGGATTCTTTATCGGCTGGACATATTGGTTGTGTTGGATTGTCACTGGAACTGCTGAAATTATTGCTATTGTCACTTATACACATTTTTGGTGGCCTGAACTCAATCCGTGGATTCCTGTTATAATTGGTCTTATGTCCTTTTTAATTCTTAACCTCGTCGCCGTAAAACTATTTGGCGAACTTGAGTTTTGGTTTGGTTTTATCAAAATCGTAGCAATTCTAGTCCTAATCGTTGTAGGATTTTATATGATCTTTACCGGTTTTGTCTCTCCAAACGGTACGGTTGCTTCTCTTAGCCATATATGGAACGGTGGGAATATTTTTCCGCGAGGAATTACAGGCTTTTTTGCTGGATTTCAAATTGTTATTTTTGCTTTTGTTGGCATTGAACTCGCTGGAACAGCTGCTGCTGAAGTAAAAGAGCCTCAAAAAGCTTTACCACAGGCTGTTAATTCAATACCAATCCGCATTGTATTCTTTTATATATTCTCTCTTCTTGTGATTATGTCTGTGACGCCGTGGGATCAAATCAGTCCAGAAAAAAGCCCATTTGTAACAATGTATGCACTTATTGGTATCCCAACTGCTGCAGGTTTGATGAACTTTGTTGTCCTCACAGCTGCCGCATCTTCAGCAAATAGTGGAATTTTTTCTACCAGCCGTATGATATATGGGCTAGCAACACAAAAAGGTGCTCCTAAATTTTTAGGAAAACTTTCTCGTAACCACGTTCCAGCCAACGCATTATTCTTTTCATGTATATGCATCTTATTTGGTTATGCCGTTGTATCGTTATCTCAAACACTCATAGCTGCTTTTACAATTGTTACGACAATTGCCGCAACTTTGTTTATATTTGTATGGTCTATCATTTTGATCAGCTATATCGTCTATCGCCGCAATCGTCCTCTCCAGCATACTGTCTCTCCTTATAAAATGCCAGGAGGTGTTGTTATGTGTTGGGCGCTTCTTGTTTTCTTTGCATTCATTATCTATTTATTGTCATTAGAAGCTGACACTGCCATAGCTTTAAAATACACTCCAGCATGGTTCATATTTTTAGGAATTGTATACTTTCTTTTTGGGAAAAAGAATTATGCAAAAAATTAAAAAATAAAGCTTATATTACAAAAAACATATAAACAAAAAACATATAAAAAGGGTAACTAAAGTTACCCTTTTTATATTTATCTATAAAATTATAAAAGCTATTGACAAAATATCTCTGTAGAATCTTCAATTACGCTCTTTATCAACCAAAGCATTCGATTTTATCCAAGGCATCATAGAACGAAGTTTTTTACCCACTTCTTCAATAGGATGATTATCATTTAAACGCCGCATACTTTTAAAATGAGCAGCACCAGCTTTATATTCTTGAATCCAATTCGATGTAAATTTACCCGTTTGAATATCTTTCAATATACGTTTCATTTCTGCTCTGGTTTCATCCGTAATCACACGTGGACCAGACATATATTCACCCCATTCAGCTGTATTAGAAATCGAATAATTCATATTTGCAATGCCCCCTTCATACATGAGATCAACAATCAGTTTAACCTCATGCAAACACTCAAAATAAGCCATTTCCGGCGCATAACCTGCTTGTGTTAATGTTTCATAACCTGCTCGAATCAATTCAACAAGACCACCACAAAGAACCGCTTGTTCACCAAAAAGATCAGTTTCGCACTCTTCTTTAAATGTTGTTTCAATCACCCCAGCACGTCCACCACCAAGTCCACATGCATAAGATAATGCTACATTATGTGCATGCCCTGAAGCATCTTGCGCCACCGCTATTAAGCAAGGAACACCACAACCCCGTTGGTATTCATGACGAACTGTATGCCCTGGACCTTTAGGAGCAATCATCACAATATCAACGTTTTTTTTAGGTTCAATCAAGCCAAAATGAATGCTCAAACCATGCGCAAAAGCAATCGCTGCCCCATCGTGTAAATGATCATGAATATGTTCCTTATAAATATCAGCTTGCAATTCATCTGGTGTTGCCATCATGATGAGATCTGCCCATTTTGCTGCTTCAGCAACACTCACCACTTCAAAACCATCAGCCATGGCTTTTTTTACTGTTTCCGACCCTGAACGCAAAGCTATTTGCACATTTTTAACACCAGAATCTTTCAAGTTTAAAGCGTGCGCACGCCCTTGAGAACCATAACCAACAATGGCTACTTTTTTCCCTTTAATGAGATTAACATCCGCATCACGATCATAATAAACACGCATAAAAAATTCCTTCTTTCTCTATTTAAACTGGATTTCAGATTATTTTTATTCAATAAGAAACATTATCTACAGTGCATCACACACTTATAAAGACAAAAAACACAGCTTATAAGAACACAGCAATTGAATAATTTTAAAGTTTACATATTGCATAGAAAAAACTGTAGTCCCCAAACATTCCTAAAACATATACGGATCCCCAAATAAACTTCAACTGCTATTCTACAAAAACAATAATTACACAAAATAAGATTTCTAAAGAAAATTTAGCTAATATTCTACTCTTTTATCGTGCAACAAAACGCTATATTCTAAAAATTAAGATACAACATACAATCTTTAACATGAACCAAATCAATACGGATAGCAAGAAAAATTACAAAATAACAAGTATTGTTTTAATACAACCTTCAAAAGCATATACAACAATATCTTTAGAATAATAGAGAGGATGTTTTTACTTTTTACGTTCTTTTAATATCCACGCCTCTCACACGAAGAAGCCCCCATACGGCTATTATGTTATCCATTTATGGCGCCTTATAAAAAAATTTTAATATGCTCAAGCCCTTTTCAAGAATTCCCTATAATAGTGTAAGATTTATTGCACATCACTCTCTTTACTTCATAAAGCTACAAGTCGATATCATCATTCTATTTAACAGCTCCTATTGCATTAAGCTTATTCATAAGGAGATCTTACGTTATACTATTTACAGATAACCCAAAAATGAGCTCAAATATCAAGAAAATTTGTGTATTGATCCATTAAAATCCTACGCACTCCTTTATAAGGGAAATACTTTCAAAACCCTACTTCTTCTCCATTCAAAGAAATTATAATAAGAAGATTTTAAAACTTCCTCATAATGGATAGTACAAATAAAAAACATCGCATGCACTCAAAAACAAAAGATAGAAAGCAACCAATAAATAGAGGAACAATAGAATATTTATAATGCACGATAATAGTGCTATTTATCTCAAACATATATAAAATTGTTTTTTAAGATAAATTGGCAAACCTCTATAAAAATTTCTTTTCCAATTTTTATAGAGAGAAAAAGATTACGATAATAACCGGATAAAACGCTGAACAGTCTCATGTATTCCATACTCTAATGCATCAGCAATGAGCCCATGGCCAATAGAAACTTCATCAAGCCAAGGAATATTTTTGACAAGAGCAGAAAGATTCATAAGTGTCAGATCATGCCCTGCGTTTATACCTAACTGCAATTCTTTTGCTCTTCTTGCTGCTAAAACAAGTTTATTGAGCTCTTGATCTTGTTTTGTTTTATCCTGAAATGCACCACCGTAAGGTCCCGTGTAAAATTCCACACGATCAGCGCCCATTGCTTTAGCAATATCAAGACCATCGACAGTAGGATTAGCAAAAAGGGATACACGAATCTTTCTGTTTTTTAAATTCTGAATAATAGGTGCTAAAAATTCTGCATCATGAGCAAAATTCCAACCATGATCAGACGTTGACTGATCTGGATCATCAGGAACAAGGGTAATCTGATCCGCATAGTTTTCAGCGATATCTAAAAATTGATCACTGGGATAACCTTCAATATTAAACTCAGCAGTAGGAAAAGTGTTCTTTATTAAACAGTATATATCTGGCAAATCCGAAAAACGAATATGCCTTTCATCAGGGCGCGGATGAACCGTCAAACCTGCTGCTCCAGCAGCAAGCGCTATATGCCCAATATTCGTTATACTTGGCCACGGAAGATTACGTCGATTACGCAAAACAGCAACAGCATTAAGATTAACCGAAAGTTTTACCGCCATGCCCATTTCCATTTTTTATAGTGTGTAACAAGATAGAAAAAAGGCATTTTCCATCTGAAACTGAGATGATACACATATTTTCTCTATCGAACAATCGTTAAACGCTCCGCTGCGCGGGTAATTCCCGTATAAAGCCAGCGCGCATACATATCACGAAATGCAAAACTTTCATCAAACAAAACGACATTATTCCATTGAGAACCTTGCGCCTTATGAACCGTTAATGCATACCCATAATCAAAATCATCATATCGCTTTTTTAATTGCCATGAAATTTCTTGATCAGGGTTTTCAAACGCTGCTTTTAAAAGTTTAATCTTTGCTACCCCACGCTCACTTTCTTCTGGTTTCACAAGAAGATTAATACTTGGTTTAACGGTCTCCTTCTGTGAAGTCATCACCTTCCATAAAGAGCCATTCAACAAACCTTTAATCGGATCATTTCGCAAACACACCAGCTTATCTCCCGCTTGTGGATAATCTGCTGTAAATCCCTTTAACACACGCAAACGCTGATTATAAAGGTGGCGTGTACGATTAACCCCTACCAAGACCTGATCAGCATCCAAAACCAATTGTTGATTGACCTCTTTACGTGTCACAACGCGCGCTTCTCCATAGTCACCATAAGCAATATCGCGTCCTTCACGTACATCCATAGCAAGACGTATAATCGGATTATCTCGCGCTTGCCGATGAATTTCTGAAAGAAGAAAATCTGGTTCCCCATTAGAAAAAAAGCCTCCACCTGATATAGGAGGCAATTGACCTGGATCACCAAGAACAAGAATTGGCGTTCGAAAACTCATTAAATCACGGGCCAATTTTTCATCTACCATCGAGCACTCATCAACAATAATGAGTTTAGCTTGTGCAGCAGCACTTCTTCGATTTAACGTAAATGTTGGAGCAATAGATTTTTTTCCTGTTATTTCATCGGAAACTTCCTCTTCTCCACGCGGACAATAAATCAGCGAATGAATCGTACAAGCATTGCTTGCACCTTTAGAACGCAAAACCTGCGCCGCCTTCCCTGTAAAAGCAGCAAATTGAACAGAACCATCAACTGTCTCTGCAAAATAGCGTGCAAGCGTCGTCTTACCCGTCCCCGCATAGCCAAAAAGGCGAAAAAGAGGAAAACGCCCTTCCTTCAACCACGCGGCAACAGCCTTCAATGCATTATCCTGTTCCGGCGAAAACTGCATAGCTTACCAACATAAGATTTGCATAAAAAGAGCAGTATTTTGAAAAAAACCGACTATCAAGAAAAACCTTTTTATTAAGAATTGCTGACACACGCCCATCTAACAACTTTCGTAGCACAATTATCAATTATTTACCCATTGTTTTTTCAAGATATTGTAACAATCTAAATTTTATCTATACATCGATCTTCTTGGTAACACCTTATGCGTATCAAATAAAACATCATTTTTTACAACAGTAACACCAACAATGAAAGATGCATATCTTAAATTTAAAATAACAGCTATATACGCTTTTTCTAACCAAAATTTAGAATGAGAAAAAGAGTATTGCAATTGCAAAACCCTCACTAGAAAAAATGTCCTTAACAGGATAAAAATAATGTAATTTTTGAACGCTATTTTACACAATCAATCAGCTTTCTTGCACATAAAAATAAAGTACATCCACTATTACGAAATAATAATTAAATATATCAAAAACCTTTTAGCAGAAATAAAAATAGCTCTCAACAAAACGACTTAATCCTATGATGATACACCTATAAAGTTCCTATCTCCCTCTCATCATGATTTTAATAAATTTACTCTTCATGCTACAAATAATTGATATCTCAACGAATAAAGAGAGACATCACACTTATATGAAGCACGCTTTATCTCGCACAAATATGTAGCTTTTTCTGTTTCAACAATAAAATATGGTTCGTAAGTATGGCCTTCTTGGTAGTCTATTATAGAAAACTGGGACATGGCTTCAGTCCAGCGTAGCACTTCAGGTTCGTCCTCTAGAATATGAGAAAAGCGCAATTCTCCATCTATTGAGTTAAACTTTTTCTTTTTGTCGCAATGTTTTAAAGTTTATAAAAACTAACTGATTAATGCTATTCTTATTGCTAGAAATAACAAGACCTCTTTTTATCTATATAGATAATTGATTTTATATATCTTTTTAAAAGTACGGGACGCGTAAATAAAAGTTAGGGAATAGGATTTTTCAACCTATCTCTATAGGACGCCTCTTTTTTTGCAAACTTTCTCAA
>NZ_JBHIQF010000012.1:0-6132 GCF_042196445.1 Bartonella sp. AP11XZML | reverse complement strand
ATTTCTTTTGTGTGTTGGGTAGAGTAGTTTTTGGTAAGATGTGTTCACAACTGAATGAATTATTCATGTTTTTCATGAAAATTCCCCCGCTTTATGTTTAAGTTAATCACAAAATTAATATTCAAAATATTAATCGGTAATCATATAAATGAAAAAAATAAATTTTTCTATCGATAAATTAATAATATTTAATCTTTTATTATTTAATGAACAAAAAATATAGTAATATTCAAAATGATACTTTTAAAATATCTTCGAGCAGCGCCTAAATATATTGTCTTAATTTGTATTATTATTTTAGGATACTTTTATTTCAGTCAACATACTGAAAATATTATGCAATTTTCTCTTTTTGAAGGATCAGAAAAGACAATAGAAAACCCCGTTCAAAATCCGAAGTCACAATTGATAGATTATGCAAACCAACAAGACGCAAGCCAACAAAATGTGGTGTTGCATTCAGAACCAATCGCATCACAATTTTATGAAGAAAATGTGCCGGTCTATTCCGGTGCTATACAGGTCACAAGTGGTGTGACCTTTAAAATGATCACGCTTGTAGATGATGGATGGAGAAAAAAGATTATCCGTGATATCCGCTTATATGGTGTGGAAAGCTGTGAAACACGACAATTTGCCTCACGCAACGGAGTTAAGTGGCCTTGCGGCGCTTTTGTTACGGCTTGGCTTGTTTCAAAAACAATTGATAAAAAGGTTACTTGTCGGCAAGCACGTGTCGTTCAACAGGTTCATTATGCACAATGTTTTGTAGATGGGGTTGATCTGGCGCGGTTGGGGCTGGCAGAAGGGTTGATGGTGTTGACAAAAGATCAGCATCATTTTCCATCCCCCGCAGACTATAAAACTCTACAATCTGCTGCTCAAAAAGCACAAAACGGTTTATGGTCGAGCCAATTTCAACAACCAGAAGATTGGCGAAGAGATCATGGAAGCTATAATCCCATTGACCATAATTAATATTGACCATTATTAATAAAGCGTTCTCTCAAGCGCTATTTAAAAGTCAAGACAATATTCTACTGCAAATCTTATCAGAAAAAAGTTAATGATAATCCACGCAGTCCTTGGTGGACAACGCTCGTTATGGAAAATTGTTGTGTTTAAAATATCCTATAGGTTGTTTACTATAGCGCTATGGGAGAGCGCGTTTCCTTCCCCTAAACAAAATAGTCATTGTAACAAACATGAGTGTTCAGAAAAATATGAACACACGCAAACTACTGATGTGACCTTTGGTCATGAAAAAAGGCTTATGAAAATATAGAGGAAAGGTAAAACTGAAAATACCTTGCCTTCAAAAAACAATCAATTGCTTCAAATCAAACCAGAACTTTTAATGCAAGCTTTGCCTCATGTTGCTATGTTCATGAAATATGGGTTGCAATCTGAAAGAGAGTGTAGCGGTTCTATGGAATTTTTAGCAAAATGAAGGGGATTTTTTCAGGCACTTGGAGAAGCTAAAGAGACTATGAGGAAAAAAATGTGCTTTCTTTTGTTATAAAAGAAAGCACATTAAGGGGGGATTTAGAGTGACAGCTTTACATATTTTACTCTGAAAAGCGGTCTTTTTTATCTTTTTTCCACAAAAAATAAGTTGCAAGTCCGAGAATGGGAACACCCAATTTGGCAAAAGGGAGATGTTGACTGAGAGCGGCAAGACTGGAAACAGTCGCATCTGTCATGAGTTTGTGGCGTTGTTCTTCTGTCTTTTTTTGTTGGTCATAGCGTTGATAAGTTTTGAGAACGCGACTGATAATAAGACCTAATCCCGCAAGAGAAAGACAAATTAAAAACATGATACTAGCGGCAGCAAGAGGCTTCATAACAGAACATAACGCAATAAAACCGATGGTACATAAAAAAAGCAAAGACATGAAGAATGAAATGCTAATAAACCCATAGAAAATTGCTTGAAGGCGTACTTGCTTGACTGTGCTTTTAAGCCCTCCACCGACAAGATGGTTTAAAAGAGGCGCGATAAACTTATGCATTGCTTAACGACGCAGTAATTGAGAAAGAATAAAACCAACCCCTGCGGCAAACAAAACGCTTTTGCCAGGATTTTTGCGAACGCATTGATTCAGAGTTTGTTCAAGATCACTGATTTTATCTTTTGCTTGAGACATCATGTCTTCACCACTTTCTTTCGCTGAGTGATATAGTTTTTCCGCTTTGTCTTTGGCGGCGTTGAATTTGTTTGCACCAAGATCTGTTAGGGTTGAGGTAATCCCTGAAATTTCAGTGCGTAACTTTTCTAATTGTCCTTGTAGGTCTTTTTGTTGGTCTTTTTCTACGGCTGATTTATCGTGCTGTGTTGTTTTATTATGGGCCATGGTATTTTTCCCTCTTGATTCATTATATTTGTATTGGTGTGTTCATAGTGATCATTTGCATTGGAGTGAAAATTTTCACTGCTTCAGTAACGCCAAAAGCTTTTTTTGGTTCCTTTCATTTTGTCGAATTTAAAATTGTTTTTGATAAAATAAATCTTTCCTATACGATATGCTTTGTCTGTAAAGGGTCGCATCTGTTGAGAATTGCCTTATGCTTTTGCAGCAATTTAGCACCATTCTTCAGTTTCTCGTGGCGCAGTTTTTTTATAAAAGTTTTTTAAAAGTGTGCTGAGGCTTATTTTTTAAGCTTGTGACAGCTAAAAAACATTGTTGTTGCGATTTTGCGGCAGAAGTACTGTCATTTTTATACTTTTGCAGCAAAGAAAAAGAAAATAATATTGCGGCTCTTTGCTCTCTATGTATTTGGGGGCAACACGCGCTGCCCATGATACTTTTGGTCAGTTTAAGATATTGCGATAGTTCTTTTTTTAAAACGTAAGGTATATTTTTATTTTAGGATAGGAGAGGTACTTTAGTGCACTGGTTGTTAGAGAAGTGCATATCCTTTTCTCCGAGGATTTTATGATATTTTTGCTGCTTGTTTCATGTAAGAAAATATTTTGTTGGCTTCAAAAGAGCCGCAGAAATGAGAAAAGCTTTGCGATATGAGAGATTTATTTAACAGGAACGATGATAAATTATTCTTATAAATTAAAATATTATATGCGATACTTCTTGTAAGTTTATCATTTTGCCTAATTTATGCAATAAATTGATTGGGTAAGATAAACTTGTTGAATTGTTAGAGAAAAATTTCTTGAGTAATTTCTTTAGAATTAAGAGAGAGCTTGTGAAATAAAACTATACTTGATTTATCAAGTTTTCTTTCTTAAGAGGAATACACAAGTGATGTTAAAAGGGTAGTGGCATTTTGGAACAGTGATGCTATGCGGGGTGACGATCCAGCTCATAAATAAAGATAAGAGCACAAGAATGTGAGATAAAAATGGAATCTGAAACAGTCCCTTTAGATAAAACAGTCCCTTTAGATAATATGTCTGCTGTATTGACAGTGCATGATTTTTCTCCTTTTTCTATGTTTATGGCTGCTGATTGGGTGGTAAAAGCGGTTATCATTATTTTGTTACTTGCTTCACTTGTGTCTTGGACAATTGCTTTTGTGAAAATTGTCGAGATCACTTTGGTAAAACGAAGAGTACGTCATGAACTTCAATTGGTTCTAAATGCTCAGACTCTTACGCGTTTGGCAGCTAGCTTGAAAGAAAGCAAAGGGGCTGGTGTATTTTTTCTCAAAGAAGTCCTTAAAGAGGTGTATCTTTCTGCACAACAGGTTCATTTTTCTGCTCCTGAAGGGATAAACGAAAGCTCTGGTGAAAAAACCAGTACAGGGGAAAATGCACAAACGATTGAAGATATTCTCTTTTATGAGGAGAGCAATCAATATGAAGATGTTTCCCGCGATGTTCGCGATGCTAGGGTTCGCGATGTTCATGAAGGTTTAAAAGAAAGGGTTCATTCACTTTTGTCACGCTGCTTGCTGGCTGCTACACGCCGTGTTGCATGTGGAAGTGCTGTTCTTGCAACTATTGGCGCAATTGCTCCTTTTGTTGGTCTTTTTGCAACTGTTTGGGGAATTATGAACTCTTTTATTGGGATTGCTCAGTCTCAAACAACGCGACTTGATGTGGTGGCGCCTGGAATTGCTGAAGCTTTATTCGCAACGGCTGTTGGGCTTTTTGTGGCTATTCCCGCCGTTGTTATGTATAATAGCCTTATGCGTGCTTTGAGTGGTTATCGCAGTGATTTAGGCGATATCGCTGCTGCTCTTGAAAGGCTCTTGAGCCGTGAACTTGATAGGCAAAGACAACAGAAAAGTCATAAAAAATGAAAGCAAGCCTTAATAATGATTGGGATATAGACGAGAGTGGGTTGCAAAGTGAAATCAATGTGACCCCTTTTATTGATGTTGTATTGGTGTTGCTTATTGTTTTTATGGTTGCAGCGCCTTTGGCAACATCTGCCATTTCCGTTCAGCTTCCTTCTATAACTCAAGCACCTTCAGTGGTTCAGTCTGATGAACCTCTTTATGTTACGTTGCAAAAAGATCGTTCTCTTTACATTGGTGATCATCTTGTAGAACAAGCAGCTTTGAGAGAAGCTTTGTTGAGGGAAACTACACAAAATTTAGAGGCAAAAATTTTAATCAAAGCGGATAGCGAAATTGATTATGGTACTGTCATCGATTTATTAAATCAAATACGCATGGCTGGATATCATAAAATCGGTCTTGTAGGATTGCAAAACTCTACCAATCTTGTTTCAAGAGGTGAGATCAATAATAAAACAACAGGGGTAGCGGATGCTGCTGTCGATGGAGCGGGTGGTAACGTTGTGGGGCGTGTGGATGCCGTAACAACGAGCCCTGCGGGAAACGCTAATATTCCAGCCGATGTCTCTGATCAGTGATAAAAAACAGCCTTTGTTGCAGGAAGCAAAGCATATTACTCAAAGTCGTAGAGTGAAATTGATGAGGGTTCCGTGGATTTATTAAACCAAATACGCATGGGTTTGATATTACGTAGGGGTTTGATATTATGCAGGGGGTTCATATATTGAATCGGTTTTTCTAGGATTAAACTCTACTCATCTTGCCGCAAGAGGTGCGATCAAAAAAACAGCAGAGGCGATTGTTGTGTGTCTTAATACATCTTAAAGCCTTTTTTGCGGCGGTGTTCATAAATGGTATAACGGTAAAGCCCCCGTAACATAATCAAAAAACCTATCAAACATCACCATCTTTATGCTTAACAAAAGAGCAAGCGAGCACCATTATCGTATTTATATTTTTTTCCCAATGTTGTGATAGTGCTATTCATTGTAGGCATTTTTTCAGTTTTTATCTGCGTGCTAGCCACGTTTGGAATGTGAGAAACATGCTTTTGATTGATTTAATATAAATAGGCTTGCCATGAAACAATCTTACAGTATTGAGATTTCTCATTTAAGTTACAAGACAATTCATTATTATTATAAATCAATATGATGTATAGATTGTCGACATTACCAGCGGTGTGTGAGCTCTCAATGTTTAATGCCAATGTTTTTGTTATGGGGGAGGGGTATCTGGTGATAATGAAGTTTTGTATAGCGCACGAGACGTAATTGAGAGATGCTTGTTTAGAGGGGCGTTTAGTGAAAAAACTTTGAAAGCAAATGCGCATTCCCTCTGCATTTTAAAAGCTCAAAGAATTTCCAGTGAAAGAGTGGTTGGAATAAGTATGTGTGTTATTTTGAGAGTAGCGATTTTTCAGAGCTTCTTAAGTGTGTCCCGTTGAACCAAAACCTCCTGTTCCACGGCTCTCGTTATGGCTTTGGGTATTTTGCTCTGGTTCAATGGCGCAAACATTAACTTGGGATACAGGGGCAATGACTGTTTGGGCAATGGCGCGCATGCCCCGTTGGATTGAAAAGTCTTCTTGGNACATTAACTTGGGATACAGGGGCAATGACTGTTTGGGCAATGGCGCGCATGCCCCGTTGGATTGAAAAGTCTTCTTGGCCTAAATTGATAAGAAGGAGTTTGACTTCACTTCCGGATAGTCACACTCAATCGTTCCTGTAGTGTTGAGGCATGTGATGCCGTGTTTTAAGGCTAAGCCAGAGCGTGGACGGATGCGTGCTTCAAACCCAAGAGATAAATGAAAAATGAGACCTGTTGGAATAAGTTCCCGCTGCCCAGGGGCAAGAACAAGCGTTT
>NZ_JBHIQF010000011.1:0-2841 GCF_042196445.1 Bartonella sp. AP11XZML | reverse complement strand
CAAGTTATCGAATGACATGACAGGTGACATGCGTCCATTCACTTCATTACGCAGTGAGGTTGGCTTATCTTTAGGATATGAGTTTGGTTCTCACATGAATTCCTCATCGCTTGCGTATATTACAGCAGCATGGTTGCGTGAGAATAAAGATGACAATCAAACGTTAATTAATNGTTTCAACGAATGGTTTAGAGATTGAAGGAACATATACTCAAAGGGCATTGGGAACTTCCTTTGAAGCTGGTTATCGACTTAAGACGTCAAAGAACAGCTGGTTACAGCCTTATGGACAATTTACATGGTTACAAGTTGAGGGTAAAGAAATCAAGTTATCGAATGACATGACAGGTGACATGCGTCCATTCACTTCATTACGCAGTGAGGTTGGCTTATCTTTAGGATATGAATTTGGTTCTCACATGAATTCCTCATCGCTTGCGTATATTACAGCAGCATGGTTGCGTGAGAATAAAGATGACAATCAAACGTTAATTAACCAACGCCATCCATTTACCACTGACTTGTCGGGGAATGCAGGTAAATTAGGAATAGGTTTAAGCAGTTTAGTGAGTGAGAAGTTAAAGTTATATGGTGAGGCCCATTATATTAAAGGGCGTAAAACAAAACAGTCCCTTCAGGGTATTTTAGGTGTACGCTATAGTTTCTAACGATATGGTTATTTTTTGATTGATTTCAATGATAATTTTGATAGGAAGCATTTAAGATTATGAAAGAAGATTCAATATTTATTGAGATTCTGTAGCGCATCTTTATGATGGGATGAGCAATTGCAGGTATTTTATTAAAGTTTTCTTTATAATTTATTCTATGTTTTTGAGAATTTGTGTAGATTTTTGCAGAGTCACTTGGCAAAGGGCTCCTTGCTCGCTATAGAAATGGCTAGAGAATATTATAAATGAAATAAAGGTGGTTAAATGGCTTTAGAGCGTACTTTTTCAATGATTAAACCAGACGCAACCCGTCGTAATTTGACTGGCGCAATTACTAAAATGCTTGAGGATGCGGAGCTACGTGTTATTGCGTCTAAACGTGTCTGGATGAGCAAACGTGAGGCTGAAAAATTTTATGTTGTTCATAAAGAACGTCCTTTTTTTAGTGAATTGGTTGAATTCATGTCTTCTGGTCCAACCGTTGTACAAGTTTTGGAAGGTGAAAATGCAATAGCTAAAAACCGTGAAGTAATGGGGGCTACGAATCCTAGTGATGCAGAAGAAGGGACAATTCGTAAGGTTCATGCTTTATCGATTGGCGAAAATTCTGTCCATGGATCCGATAGTGCTGAAACGGCAAAAACAGAAATCGCCTTTTGGTTTCCTGAGGTAGAAATTGTTGGTTAATAAAGCGTTTATAATAATAAAGCGTATATAAGAAGCAAAAATCCGAAACACAGTTATTAATGGCATACTGACCGGCATGAAAATCAATCACCTCTTTAACAAAGGCAGGAATTTTGTTAATTGGCTGACTGGTAACACAGGAGAAAAGGGGAACACAACCAAAGGACTGAGTAGCCCATTAGGAGGGATGGGGGGCTCCACCAAGGATGCTCTTGCCAATATGGCTGGTGCATCTGGCAGTGTAACCGTGGGCTTTAAAACTGAAAAAACAGAAGCCTCTTCTCAAGTCTCCACAGCGGTGACAGGTAGCATAGAAGGCGGACGCGCTGTTAACATGCAAGCCCACAAAGGCAGCATCCATGGTGTTGGAGCCGATATTATCGCTGGTACAAACCCGATGCAAAGCAATGATGAACAGAGCGGGAATATCACCATGGGAGCAGGTGAAGATATCACCTTTGAAAGTGCGCAAAACACACAAAACAGCAGTGAAAGTGCTTCAATGAGTGTTGGCACCGGTTATGGCACGGGTGGCGCAGGGGCAACGGGTAGTGCTGCTTTTAGTCAAGGGGAAGGTTCCAGTGAGGAAGTTCAACACAAAAACAGCCATATTATAGGCACTGGCACTCTTCATACCATAAGTCAGGGAAACACCATACTGGCAGGCGCCGTGGTTTCTGGAGAGCGTGTAGAAATGGAAATAGGGGGTGATTTTACCATTACCAGCCGCAGTGATACGGGACAAACTTCCAGCAAGCAAAACTCTGTTTCTGTTGGGTTTGGTGCTGGACAAAAGGGTGGTGGGGGCTCCATGAGCGCCTCTTTCCAAAAGGATCAATCCTCCAGTGATTATCACAGCGTTGTGGAGCAAACAGGGGTTAAAGCTGGTGATGGCGGTTTTGATATCACTGTTAAAGATAAAACAACTTTGACCGGAGGTATTATTGAAAGCACAGCCTCGGCAGAAAAAACAGCCTGACCACAGGAAGCATCAACACCAGTGATATCACCAACAGTGCGCATGCTCAAGCCAGCAGCCATGGGTTTAGCATTTCTGGGAATGACACGATAAAGAACATTGCCAAAATGTTTTAAATCACGGCAAAGCCAAGGATGGAGCAGAAGGGGAAACCAAATCTGCTATCAGTGATGGGAGTATCATCCTTACTGATATAACTGGACAGACGGCGATGGGGCAAGATGCTGGACAAATCATTGGCTCTCTCAACCGCAACACCGCTACAGCCCACCAGGCAGTAGGACAGCTAGATGTTGCACCGCTTGAGGGAGCAGTGCATAATCGCGTAGATATGATCAATGATTTATCGGATGAAGGATTGGGATACTGGGACAAAATACGCGAATTCGCATATCTCAAAGAGCATCCTGAGGGTGAGGTTTTGCATGATGAAAATGGCAATGTCCTCTATGCAACAGATAAAAATGGAAAACCTATCAAAGACAGTTATGGAAGACAAGTCCC
>NZ_JBHIQF010000010.1:0-2500 GCF_042196445.1 Bartonella sp. AP11XZML | reverse complement strand
TCTGAGCAGGGTGAGTCGGCCCCTAAGGCGAGGCCGAAAGGCGTAGTCGATGGGAACCACGTTAATATTCGTGGACCTGTGGGTAGTGACGGATTGCGTATATTGTAAGATCTTATTGGATTGATCTTGCAGTGAAGCAGTTCCAGGAAATAGCTCCCACATATAGACCGTACCCCAAACCGACACAGGTGGACTGGTAGAGAATACTAAGGCGCTTGAGAGAACTACGTTGAAGGAACTCGGCAAATTGCACGCGTAACTTTGGAAGAAGCGTGACCCTTTAGCGGGCAACCGTTAGAGGGTGGCACAGACCAGGGGGTAGCGACTGTTTACCAAAAACACAGGGCTCTGCGAAGTCGCAAGACGACGTATAGGGTCTGACGCCTGCCCGGTGCTGGAAGGTTAAGAGGAGATGTGCAAGCATTGAATTGAAGCCCCAGTAAACGGCGGCCGTAACTATAACGGTCCTAAGGTAGCGAAATTCCTTGTCGGGTAAGTTCCGACCTGCACGAATGGCGTAACGACTTCCCCGCTGTCTCCAACGTAGACTCAGTGAAATTGAATTCCCCGTGAAGATGCGGGGTTCCTGCGGTTAGACGGAAAGACCCCGTGCACCTTTACTATAGCTTTACACTGGCATTTGTGTCTGTATGTGTAGGATAGGTGGTAGACTTTGAAGCAGGGGCGCTAGCTCTTGTGGAGTCATCCTTGAAATACCACCCTTACCGATATGGATGTCTAACCGCAGTCCGTTATCCGGATTCGGGACCGTGTATGGTGGGTAGTTTGACTGGGGCGGTCGCCTCCTAAAGAGTAACGGAGGCGCGCGATGGTAGGCTCAAAACGGTCGGAAATCGTTTGTTGAGTGCAATGGCATAAGCCTGCCTGACTGTGAGACTGACAAGTCGAGCAGAGTCGAAAGACGGTCATAGTGATCCGGTGGTCCCGTGTGGAAGGGCCATCGCTCAACGGATAAAAGGTACGCCGGGGATAACAGGCTGATGACCCCCAAGAGTCCATATCGACGGGGTTGTTTGGCACCTCGATGTCGACTCATCGCATCCTGGGGCTGGAGCAGGTCCCAAGGGTATGGCTGTTCGCCATTTAAAGCGGTACGTGAGTTGGGTTCAGAACGTCGTGAGACAGTTCGGTCCCTATCTGCCGTGGGTGTTGGAATATTGACAGGATCTGTCCCTAGTACGAGAGGACCGGGATGGACGTATCTCTGGTGGACCTGTTGTGGCGCCAGCCGCATAGCAGGGTAGCTATATACGGAAGGGATAACCGCTGAAGGCATCTAAGCGGGAAACCCACCTGAAAACGAGTATTCCCTGAGAACCGTGGTAGACCACCACGTTGATAGGTCAGGTGTGGAAGTGTGGTAACACATGAAGCTTACTGATACTAATCGTTCGATCGACTTGATCGTTCTCATTTCCCATATTCTTTCAAAAATATAAAATTCCAGCTTCTCATCATTCATGCTTTTTGCTGACTTGGTGGTTATGGCGGAGTGAACGCACCCGATCCCATCCCGAACTCGGCCGTGAAACGCTCCAGCGCTGATGGTACTTTGCCTTAAGGCACGGGAGAGTAAGTCGCCGCCAGGTCTGCTAAAGGCATGATAGATAACAATTCAAAAAAATATAACGATAAATATCAATGCTCAATACTGAGAGTAGACAATAAAAAAATCTTGTCTTAAAATATATGACGCGGGGTGGAGCAGCCCGGTAGCTCGTCAGGCTCATAACCTGAAGGCCGCAGGTTCAAATCCTGCCCCCGCAACCAAATGCAAACACTAATACTCTCATAAAAATCAAATAACCTCTAAACATGACAATACGCCCATAATATCCCGTGAAAATATAAAAATCCACGTCATGAAAAATGTTATAGAATAACTCTTTATTCAAAATTCCCCCTATACTAGGAAAAGTCAGTAATTTACCTACATAAGTTCCCCTTTCTGCTACACTTTTCTCATAGAAACTCATCAAAAAAACTAGAAAAACTAGTTCCCCGTAAAACTACCAATACCTAGGAGCGGCTTTGAAACTGGATCGGATGCCTTCTCATCTCATAAAAGAATGCAATAGGGACTAATAAAGGGCATGCCACTAATGAAGCAGTGGCAGGCAGAGGCAGGGAGAGAATGCTTTCTTCTTTCTAAAACGATAAATCTAAAAGCTCTTCTTAGTACTGCAAAACAAAAAATAGCATCAATCTCTGAAAATAAAAGCAGAAAAAACAAGTGTAACGCGTAAACGCATGGAGTAAAATGCTAATCACTCAAAACTCTTCCCACGTACAAAAACCAAATAAGAACTAGGGGCATGCCTACTAATCATCATGCACCTTCGGAAGCAAAATGGGTAGGGGAAGAACGTATAAGCTACGTAATGCCACGCACTTAAAGGGCGCTCAAGGACTTAATCTAAACTCAGATTCTCTTGGCTCTTATGTCATCTCTCCCTTTGTCCTATGTGTAGCCTGTATA
>NZ_JBHIQF010000009.1:0-1784 GCF_042196445.1 Bartonella sp. AP11XZML | reverse complement strand
ATTACTTTGCTGATCTGACCCCGTGTCATGGGCTGTGGATAAACCGCATTTAAAAAACTTTTTGAAAAAATATCCGCTTTTAAATGACTTTACCTCACCTGATACTCGCTATTTATCCTAAATAGATTTAATTGACTTCATTATTAAAGCATTAAAAGATTTTGCTGATATCAAAGCAGGTACCTTAGGCGGCTTTATTGAAAAGGAAGATAACCTCTCTCATGAGGGCAATTGCTGGGACTATGATGAGGCTCTTGTGTTTAAAAATGGTCACGTTTATGAAAATGCAAGGGTTTATGGCAATGCTAGGGTTTATGAAAATGCCAATATTCATGGCATTGCTGTTATTCGTGAAAATGTCGGCGAGTCTACTAAAATAAAAACCTATACTGAACGTCTCTCTCCTTATGGTGAATTAGAGATTGTCTGGGTCTAATCAATAAAGCGGTGTAAATGAAAGTACAGGCGTGGCGGGGGCGCTCCTCTTTCAAATTTTCCCATTCCAAATTTTAGCAAACGTTTATCATATTAGATTGTGAGGGTATCTTTATGTGCAAAAAATACCAATTAACAAATGAAATCAAACAAATTAAAGATAGAATTACTAAGAAAATTACAAACCTTTATCGCATTAAAGCTTTAAAAGACTTTGATGATGTCAAAGTAGGTGATCTGGGAGGCTATATCGAAAAGGAAAGTAACTTATCCCATGATGGCAATTTCTGAGTGTATGATAATGCGTGGGTTTATGGCAATGCCAAGGTTTTCTATCATGCCAAGGTCTGGGGTAAAGTCTATGGCAATGCAAAATTAAACAGTCAACGTAAGTGTCGTTCCAAAAAAATGTAAGGTTTATGAAAACGATAATGTTGTCAATATAACTGATAAAACAGAATAAAAATAGATATGGGGGGCGTGCCTTTTTTATGGTGTATAAACGCATATAAAATGCATTGCTATAAACATATCATAAAAGAGAGAGTAAAATAAAAGAAAGCCGTGCCAAGTGATATGACGCGGCTTTCAAATAGCGTTTCTTATTGATTAAAATGAATCATCCACAATGGAGTAATGAGTGCATATATACAAAACGTATCATATTGCAAGTGCTCTATGGGAGATATGAAAACTTATCAAAAGGAATGTAAATGGTGCGTATGATCTTTAATCACTCATTTGAATGAGAAAGCCTATAACGCTTGTTATGGCTATCNGGTCATGGACCACGTATTAGAATCCGCGGAACCTATGGAACGCAAGAGTTTGTTGACAACTACAAAAGCGCACTTGCCGAATTACAAGGGCTTATACTTCCTAAATCAAAAACCGGTAAACTTGTTGAAGGGTCATTTGCATGGCTGCTTAAACAATACTTTAACAGCTCTAATTGGCGTAGCTACTCTAAAGCTACAAAAAAACAAAAAGAACTCATCCTTATGAAGGTATGTGATAGCATAGGAAACATTCCATACAAAGCAATTGAAAAGAAACATATCATAGCCGGCGTTGAACGACGCAAAGAAACACCAGCAATGGCTAGAAACTTTCTGAAAGCCCTTAATGGGCTTTTTAATTGGGCGATTGACCAAGGTCTTTTAGAAAATAATCCAGCCTTAGGTGTTAAAAGACCAGCCCTTCACAACAAAGATGGGTTTGCTGTTTGGACAGAAGAAGATGTTGAGAAATATTATCAAAGATGGTCCCATGGTACCCATGAACGCGTTTGGATTGATGTCCTTTTGTATACGGGTTTGCGTCGTGGTGATGCGGTCCGCATTGGCTGG
>NZ_JBHIQF010000008.1:0-25495 GCF_042196445.1 Bartonella sp. AP11XZML | reverse complement strand
AGCAAAGTTTATATCGAGGGACAGCTTCAAACGCGTAAATGGCAAGATAAAAACGGTGTTGACCGGTTTGTAACAGAAATCGTTTTGCCTAAGTACAAAGGCGACTTAAAGCTCTTAGATGGCAAAAATGATGATAATCAAGAGCAGTCATCTCCTTATGACAGAAGCTTTCACAGACCTCTTGATACGCCCCATACCGTTATGAATGACAGTGTTCCTTTTTAAGGATATTATTGAATGAGGAAAGTGATCATGTTAAAGCAATTCTGTAAAGTTGTATGTTTTGTGGGGTATGAATGATATGTACCAAGTTCAGCAAATTGCTAACTTCTTTCTTGAAAAGGGACGTGAAGAGAATATCCCAATTTCTCCTATGAAGCTCATTAAACTGGTGTATCTTGCGTATGGATGGATGTTAGCAGCTACAGGTAAGCGTCTCTTTCCTGATCGTATAGAAGCATGGCAGCATGGTCCCGTGATTCCGGCTCTTTATCATGAGTTTAAAGATTGGGGAAGGCGTTTTATCGATTGCTATTCTCGAACAGTTGATTTAGAGACAGGAGAAATTTTGATTCCTAAAATTCCTAAAGAATCCGCTGATAAATATACAGTTAAGTTATTAGAGATCGTCTGGAATGCTTATAAAAATTTTTCACCTTGGCGCTTGCGCGATGAATCTCATGAGAATGGATCACCGTGGGAGAGAGTATATGATTGTGGGCAATTTGGTGTGAAGCTAAAAGACGATGACATCAAAGAATATTTCACACAAAAAATTAACGGGTATTTACAAGAGCCGGAAAAAAAATAAACACCTTCATCTTAAGCAACTTCAACGTGCAAGTGATGCTGTTGGAAATCAATCTGTTAGAGTGATTGCAGATTGTCTTCCGAGGAGAACTGTTCATTATGCTGTTACAGAACAAGAAATAAATCTATTAAAAGATCACGCAACGTCTGCACGTCGTTTTCATGGAATAATGGGGACTTTATTGGGTACGCTTTTAACTTTGTCTATAGAACTATTTTGGGATAGAAGTCATTTAGAAATTAAGCAAGTTTTTATAATTATAATATCGATCATTCTGGTTTCGTTATTCTTTTATAGTCTAAAGTTTAAGACAAAAGCAGAGGAAATTTGGCAAAATATTAAACAGGAATCTGGGGACATAAGTGAAAAAAAATAAAAAAAGGGGACGCCCTAAAATAGCAGGGCAGGTAAGAGAACCAAACGGACGTATATCACGTGCAAAAGCACCGCGTGAAGCCGTTGATAAATTGGCAATAGAAATGCGTGCAAAGCGCTTCGGTTTAACGCTACAGGAGGCAAAAAATCCACTTTCTGGTACCTATATCGGGCGGCTTTGTTTGCAAGGCGTGCTTACACAAGAGCAACATGATGCCGCGCAACAGTACCTACAGATAAGAAATAATTACCTTTGTGCAAAGGGATTGCCTAATGCAATTTATGATGATGTGTCTACAAATTCAGATCCAGATAGCTTTGAACAATGGGTTCAAAAAGCAACAAATCACTATCAAGCCGTACAAGATATACTAAAAGAAGCCCAATGCCTCTATAGACAGTACAATCTTCACGCAGCACTACAGTACCTCGTTATAGAAGATCAAACGCTACCATATCTTGTGAATTCATTACGTGTTGCTCTTAATGCGCTTCAGAAGCACTTTCATTAGACAATTCTCCAAATAAACTTGATAAACGCTATCATTAATACTACCCCTAATATTACTCCAATTATTCCAAAAATCGCTCCCAAATATTCTTTTATACCGATTAAAATTAATAACCCTAAAATTATTATCCCTATTGTTATATTCCACATAAAAAGTGCAATTATACCACCAATGAAACCACAAATTAGAAGTGGTATTCCACAAGTTATTAAAGCTATGTCTTTAATGTTATCTTGTAGACCATCTTCACGCATTGTTTTTATCATTATACATGACATGATAAAACTCACGGCAGATATAGCTAGCAATAGAGCAGCCACTTTTTCTTGTAGATCATTTCCTATAAGGTTAGAATTAAATATTATAAGTGTAGGAATCCATGGAACAAACGTTGGTAAAAATAGTACAGTGCAGTATGCAACTATTTCTTTCCCTTTTTTTCCTGCTTTTTTAATGGCATGTATTGCATTGAATAGCATTAATAAAAACAATGCTATCAAAACTCCAATAAAGCATAAATTTTCTATAATCATTATCTTCTCTTTTTTGACGATCCACTGTTTAGAACACTGCTTAACCGATTCCCTTTGAAATTATCAATATGTGTTATTTTTGTGTTGACAAAGTGTAGCAAATCGTATTTAATGACAATACGGCACTGGTCGTATTGTATCTAAATGAGGGTAAGATACAGTTCAAAATCCCCGCAAATGCGGGGTTTTTTATTATCTGGAGGGTGTATTTTATGACATCACAAAATACAGAACAGATTTCTCAAACAAAGAAAAAATATAAACCCCCTAAGGCAGGAATGGGGCGTGTCAAAGGTGTACCCAATAAGAATACACGTCTTTTGAAAGAGGCTATTCTTAAAGCTGCTGAATTGGCAGGCAATAAGTATGGGAAAGAGGGGCTAATCTCTTACCTCGAAAAGCAGGCAATAAGATGCCCTGCGGCTTATTTAGCGTTGCTTGGGAAGATCTTGCCCTTGCAAGTGACGGGTGAAGATGGGGGCGCGATTAAGATCATAGGGCGTGTAGAAATTGCCCCTTTAACAGTGAATGACGACAAGACAGATTAAGATTGTACCAAAACTCATTCCTATTTTTACAGGAGACGCTTTGGTACGCGCGGCTTGGGGTGGACGAGGGTCTGGAAAGACAAGATCATTTGCCTTGATGGCTGCTTTAAAAGGCTATCAATTTGGTATGCAGGGGATATCAGGGACCATTCTTTGTGCACGTCAGTTTCAGAATTCGCTAGCAGAGAGTTCATTAGAGGAGATTAAGCGCGCCATTGAAGCCCATGACTTTTTAAAGGACTATTACAAGGTTGGAGAGGCTTCTATTAAGTCAAATGATGGTCGTATAGCCTTTCAGTTTTCTGGACTAGACCGTAATATTGCGAGCATTAAATCGATGGGGCGTATCTTGCTTTGTTGGGTTGATGAGGCAGAGCCCGTAACAGAGACCGCTTGGCAGACGCTTATTCCAACGTTGCGTGAAGAAGGTGAGGGGTGGAGAGCAGAGTTATGGGTGACATGGAACCCGTTGCGAGAGAATGCACCGGTTGAAAGGCGGTTTCGCTTTTCAGATAATGCGGCAATCAAGCGTGTAGAGATCAATTGGTCAGATAATCCAAAGTTTCCCAAGATCTTGAATGAAGCGCGGCTTGATGATTTGAGAAACCGTCCAGAAACCTATAAGCATGTATGGGAAGGGGCTTATCTTACAGCGGTTCAAGGCGCTTACTATCAGAGGGAAATGTTGGCAGCCGAGCAAGAGGGACGGATAGGGCGTGTTGCGCGTGATCCTTTAATGCAGATACGGGCTTTTTGGGATATTGGGGGTACGGGTGCTAAGGCAGATGCGACAGCGATATGGATAGCGCAATTTGTTGGTAGAGAGATCAGAGTGCTTGATTATTATGAAGCACAAGGGCAGCCATTATCGGAACATATCGGTTGGTTGCGTCAAAATGGCTATGAGAAGGCACTGATGGTTCTCCCCCATGATGGTGCGACCAGAGACCGTGTGCACAATGTGAGTTTTGAGAGCGCTTTAAATGATGCGGGCTTTGAAACACAGGTTGTTCCCAATCAGGGAGCAGGGGCGGTTAAGATGCGTATCGAGGCAGTGCGACGGATTTTGCCTTCAGTTTGGTTTAATGAGGAGACGACAGTAGCGGGGCGTAAGGCACTCAATTGGTATCACGAGAAGTGGGATGAGAAGCGTAATATTGGTTTAGGCGCCGAGCATGATTGGTCCAGTCATGGGGCGGATGCTTTTGGATTGATGTGTGTGGGGTATGAACAGCCGGTGCAGAAATACAAGAGACAAGCTTATAGCGGTAGAGAAGCTTATGAGAGCACGTCATGGATGGCAGAATGATGGATGATGAAGAGCATTTAGAGCAAGAAAGTAACGCATCAGATCTGTCGACAGAAGGTTTGTTTCGCAAGCTTGTGGGTTGGTACAAAGAAGATGTTGAGCATGTGAACAAATGGCGTGAACATGCAAGGGAGGATTTCCAATTTTACAATGGTGATCAGTGGAATGATCAAGATTTAGCGGCTTTAAAAGAGCAACGTCGCCCCGTTATGACTTTTAATCGCATTGCACCACTCGTTAATGCCGTTGTGGGTTCAGAAAGAAATAATAAGCGAGAAGTGCAATTTATCCCCCGTCAAATAGGCAAGGCATTGCCAAGTGAATTGCTTACGGGAGCTGCAGAATGGTTTAGAGATGTAGCACATGCGGAATACGCGGATAGTGATGCGTTCCAAGATGCTGTCATTTGTGGAATGGGCTGGACTGATACGCGGCTTGATTATGAGAACAGTATAGATGGTGAACCGGTCATTACGCGTTTAGACCCCTTAAAAATGGTTTGGGATAGCGCGGCAGTGCAACCGAATTTAACCGATGCACAACGCATGTGGTATGTCGACCGCAAGCCTTTGGAAGTAGCCAAGCAGATGTTTCCCAAAGCCCATTGGACAGAGCTGAGTGCAGATTGGGCAAGGGATGGGAGCTCTCATGAAGGTGTTCACCATAATGATCTTGATTATTACAGTGATGAGAAGGGCATTGATGTTGAAAACGGTCGTCGGATGGTCACACTTGTTGAATGCCGTTGGTTTGAAAGCGAGAGGTATTACAAAGCGCCCGATTTAAGCACTGGAGAACTTCGTGATTATAGTGAAGAGGAATTTAAGCAGCTCCAGTGCATGATGCCCGATATCCAAGGGGCAGCTTTCAATAAAAAGGTCGTAAAACGTGCTTTTTTAGGGAGAAAGTTGCTTGAATCCCCTGATCAACCTTTAGTTCCAGCTGGTCAATTGGGTTGGGAGTGTATAACGGGGTATTTTGACAAGATAGAACGGCAATTTTATGGGGTTGTCCGTCCGACAAAAGATCCACAACGATGGGCGAATAAATATTTTAGTCCAAGTAATGCACATTCTCAATAGCCAATCCAAAGGCGGGATAATGGCAGAGCGGGGCGCATTTGAAGATGAGAGAGAAGCTGTAAAGAGTTGGAGCAGGGTTGATAGTATTACGGTTTTAAAAAATGGTGCTTTGGCTGGTGGTAAGATACAACCAAAACCCGTAGCGCAATTTCCAGCAGGCTTTTTCCAACTGTTTAATGAAGCCAAGGAAGCGATTAATCAAGTGACAAGATATTGATTTATAATGATAATCTAGCGTTATTCATAGTGAATTAGAGTCCCGAATACCGTAAGATTCTATCATTTCAAATCTGTTTATGTTGCATCAATCAAAACCACTCATTTGCACATAACAAGCGGGATGAGTGTGTGGATCAAATTTGTATAAGAAAGGACTAAAAATGGCTCTTATGAACCGTCTTAATGCAAGGTCTGTCGCAACATTGGGAGCTGGCAAATATAATGATGGTGCCGGCTTGCTTCTTCACAAACGTAAAGATGGAGGTGCTCAGTGGATTTATCGTTATACCATTCATGGTCGGCGCCGTGAAATGGGATTGGGAGCGTTGCGAGATGTCTCTTTAAAACAAGCCCGTGAATTGGCAACTGGGTGGCGTTCTGTGTTACGTGAGGGGCGTGACCCCATTAAAGAGCGCAATAAACAAAAGCGTGAGGCAATAAGTAATCTCCATTATTTAAAAGATATTGCTTTAGACACTTTTGAAACTCGTAAAGCTGAATTAAAAGGAGAGGGTAAAAATGGAGATTGGTTTTCGCCTTTACAACTTCATATTCTCCCCAAATTAGGCTGTCTGCCCGTTTCTGAGATTACGCAAATAGAGATACGCAATACGCTTGCCTCTATTTGGCATACAAAAGCTGCAACAGCTAATAGAGCTCTTATTCGTCTCAATATGTGTCTCAAACATGCGGCTGCATTAGGATTGGATGTTGATTTACAAGCAACAGAAAAAGCACGTGCTCTTTTAGGTAAACAACTTCATAAAACTATTAATAGACCAGCTATGGATTGGAAAGATGTGCCGGCTTTTTATAAAACACTTTGCGAAAAAACAACTATGACGAATTTAGCTTTGCGTTTGCTTATTCTTACAGGGGTTCGTACCAATCCTTTGTGTCATATCCATAAAGATCAAGTTGAGGATGATATATGGACTATCCCTGCTGAAAATATGAAAGGAAAGCGTGATACAACAAAAGAGTTTCGTGTACCCCTATCATCTGAAGCATTAGACATTTTAAAACAAGCGCGCCTTTTATCACGCAATGATTTCTTCTTTTCTGCAACAGGTCGCGGTCCCCTCGCGCATAGGTGTATGGCTCAATATATGAAACGTATTGGACTTGAAGCCTGCCCGCATGGCTTTCGCTCTAGTTTACGCAATTGGCTTGCTGAAACAACCGATGCCCCCTATGAGGTCGCTGAAACCATTCTAGCGCATACGGTCGGCGGTAAAGTAGAACGTGCCTATCGTCGTACTGACTATCTAGAGCAGCGCCGTGTCTATATGGATAAATGGGCGGCTTATGTCACTGGTCAATCTTAAGATATGGGGTGCATAACCCCATGATCTGTGGATAACTTTAGCTCTCTTCTCTCTCATTCTTTCTCAATAAGACTCATAATTTATCACATCAATAAAACTATGATAAAATACTGTTTTCTATAGACTAAATACCTTTCCAATGATTCAAAAATATGGTTAATAAATGCTTATGATTTGGTTCTATTTTTTATTATGAAAGGATTTTAAAATGACCGAAAATGATATTCTTTTAACTGACCGTGAAAGTGCAAAATTGCTTCATATGAGTGTCTCAACTTTCCGTCGTCATGTTACCAATGGCTCTCTCCCAAAACCTTTAAAATTTGGTTTTTTATCCCGTTGGTTACAATCGGATCTTTTGAATGTAATCGAACAAGCGAAACAGCAACGTTATAACGACGTGGCATAAAAAAACCTTGTCACGTAAGGACGGACAAGGCTTTCTCAAACTCATCACCTTAGAGCTAGCACAATCCGTCCTGTGACGCAACGTTATAGGATTAAAAATGATGTGTTCTTTTAAGAATGCGCAGGATATTACACGTGCCTTGCGTGGGGTTTGGCATGGGCGTTATGGAACCGCCCGTTGCCCTGCTCATGATGATAGGCTGCCTAGCTTATCCATTAAAAATGGACATGATGGGCGTCTTTTACTCTATTGTTATGCTGGTTGCTCTTTTAGAGAGATCATACAAGCGCTTATTAGAATTGGGTTGCTTAGTAAACAAGCCTTTTTTGATAAAGCTTATGATCATACGCTTTCTTTCTCAAAACAGTTTTGTGCTGATTTCAAAGGAGCAAAACAGAAAGCAGAGAAAGCAAAAGTAATTTGGCAACAAAGCCAACCAATCAAAAATACTTTAGCAGAAACCTATTTACGCATGCGGGGGATCACGTGTGATTTGCCTGCTGATTTACGCTTTTACGACAAATGTCTACACCCCTCTGGAGTTACACTACCCGCGTTGGTTGCTCTTGTTAAGGGGGCTGGTTCTTTTGCTATTCATAGAACTTTTTTACAAAACAATGGCTGCAAAACAGATCAATCACCAACCAAAGCCATGTTGGGTTCTGTAACGGGTGGTGCTGTGCATTTAAGTCAAGGTAATCCAAAACATCTGGTCATTTGTGAAGGCATTGAAACCGGTCTGGCTTTGCTGTCTGGGTTGTTAACAGAGCCCGTGAATTTATGGGCGTCCCTTTCAACCCATGGCATGAGGCATGTGAATTTACCCAAAACCAAAGCCCGTCTCACCATTGCAATGGATGGCGATGAGGCGGGGCGTAAAGCAGGTCTTACCCTCGCTGCGCGCGCTTATAGACAAGGCTTTGAGGTCTTTATAATGCAAGCCCCCTACGGTCTAGATTTCAATGATGTTTTGATACTGAAAGGTATAAATAAATGAGAGAGAATAAAAACAATATTGTCGATACCAACAATCAAAATGTTTCACGCAATGATAACGATAATGTTTTTTTAAATGATAAGACTTGTTTAGAAGCCATTCCTTATAAACAAGCATTGCAACAAAATGGTTGGGGGGAATTAAAACCACTTGAATATACTCTCTTACCCGTCGAGCCTTTTGACCCATTACAACTCCCAATGCCATTCATGGATTATGTTTACGACGTTTCAGAGCGTCAACAAGCCCCTATGGATTTTATTGCTGTCTCTGCTCTCTGTGCTTTGGCTGCTGTCATTGGCAATGGCGTGCGGGTTGCTCCAAAACAACATGATGATTGGATTGTGGTGCCTAATCTCTGGGGCGCTCTTATTGGTCAATCATCAACATTCAAAACACCAGCCATGAAAGCCGCTTTAGCGCCTATCACTTGCCTTCAAAAGCAATGGTATAAAGACTGGTTAAAGCAAAAAGAGAGACAAGAAATTGAAGAGAGGTTTGAAACTTTAGACAAACGAGAAAAGGAAAGACAAGCCAATAAAGCGATCAGAAAAGGAGAGTGTGAAAAAGCACGTGCTCTTTTGTATGAAACCCTCTCTAAAGACAAGGCGCAGGATCATGATGTCTCTCGTTTTATTGTCAATGATGTGACCGTTGAAAAGCTTGGGGAACTCTTAAAAGAAAACCCCCGTGGTCTCTTAATGGTGCGTGATGAACTGGCTGGTTTTTTAGCTAATCTAGAAAGAAAGGAATATCAAACAGACCGTTCCTTTTATTTAACAGCTTTTAATGGAGATGATCAATTTACCTATGACCGTATAGAGCGTGGAACCATTTTTATCCCTTATGTCACCTTATCCATGATTGGAGGCATTCAACCTTCACGCCTTATTCCCCTCATTCAAGCCATACAGCGTGGAATAAACGATGATGGGTTATTGCAACGCTTTCAAATGATTGTCTGGCCCGATGACAATAAAGAATGGCAAGTGATTGATAGACCGCCCAATCAAGAGGGCTGGCAAAAATATGAAGGGGTTTTTCGCTCTTTTCGTGATAAACGCTTAGGATCTCCAGAAAAGCCGCTGATCATGCGTTTTTCTCCTAAAGCACAAGTGCAATTTTATGAATGGTTGGAACATCTTCATAGAGAGGCAAAAGGAGGTAGTTACTCAGAAAGCTTACAATCGCATCTTTTAAAAATGCCTAAAACCATAGCAAGCCTTGCGTTGATTTTTGAACTTCTTGATGGTGGTCGTTTAGAAATTGGACCCTATGCCATCACAACAGCCTTGCGTTGGACAAGTTATCTATTAAGTCATGCCAAACGTCTTTATGCGGCGGGGGATAGTTTAGCAACAGAGGGGGCAAAATTGATTGTCGAGCGCTGTGATCATTTACCCGATATTTTTACACACCGTGATATTCATCAAAGAAGCTGGACGCATTTAAAAGATAATCAAACCGTTAAACAAGCTTTAGAGCTTTTATGCCGTTGTAACTATATTCGTGAAATCTCTGGAGATAATACCCCTAAAAGTGGTCGACCTACCATACGCTATGAATGGAATCCTTTAGTAAAGGGGCATAAGACACCCCAATAAGGCATTTACACTTTTATTCATAGAATGAACCTTCAAAGAACGCCTTATCTATGAGTTTTGAAGATTTTGAGTATTTTGAGGGTTCCTTTTACCCTCCTTTATATATTTTTTTTCAATCAAAAAATAAA
This sequence comes from Bartonella sp. AP11XZML, assembly GCF_042196445.1. NCBI lineage: Bacteria > Pseudomonadati > Pseudomonadota > Alphaproteobacteria > Hyphomicrobiales > Bartonellaceae > Bartonella > Bartonella sp. AP11XZML. The sequence goes on along the minus strand of NZ_JBHIQF010000008.1, from coordinate 15,640 downwards.
AGTTATTATATTTCAATATATTAGCATTTTAGAGATACAATCTATATTAAAACACAACCTATAAATACAACCCATGATATATTTTTGAAGGTATTTTGAGGGTGTGAGAAACCTTCAAAACCTATAAGAAAAATTCGTAATAAAACTTATCAAAGTACTCATTCTGATATTTTAAAGCACGTAGTACATTTATCTTGATTAACCCGTGAAACGAATAGCAAATTTTACTACTTTGCTGATCTTACGCTGTATCATTGGCTGTGGATAAACAATCTTTAAAAACCCCTTTTGAAAAAATTTATCCGTTTTTTCGCATTTTTCTACATTTTTTTCACCATTTGCTCAAAATGGATTTAATAAGCTTCATTTCGATTCTTTTGAAGAGAATTAATCTGTATCGTAGATAGTTATGGAGTTTATCCTTTATGCTTCGCTCTCATCATTCTGATAATGAACACGTCACTTTACGCTCTCTGTTGGAATATTATCGGCAAAAAGCTAAATCACCCCGTGAATTAGGAACCATGTTTGAAAACCTTGTCATGGTTTATTTGACAAAAGACCCGCTTCAAAAGCAAGAATACGAAAAGGTTCAAACTTATTTGGAATGGGCGCAAGAGCATGATGAAGATGGAACTGATATTGGGATTGATCTGGTGGCTACAATCCGTGATGAAGGTGGCTATGCTGCCATTCAATGTAAATGCTATGACGCCTCTCACATCATTAAAAAAGAAGATATTGATAGCTTTATTGCTGCCTCGGGCAAAAAGATCTTCACCCGTCGCATACTGGTTGATAGCACCGAAACAGATTGGAGTGACAATGTTGAACTGACTTGTGAGGGGCAAGAAATCCGCCCTCAACGGATTAATCTGTTTGATTTAGAAAACAGTCAAATCGATTGGGGGGCTTATAAAGAACAAGGACAAGCCGTCCTTAAAGAGAAACCGAAAAAAAAGCTTTTAGATCATCAGAAAGAAGCCCTTGAGAAAGTCTGTGAAGGGTTAAAAGAAGCAGACCGTGGCAAGCTCATTATGGCATGTGGAACGGGGAAGACTTTTACAAGCCTTAAGATAGCAGAAACCATAGCAGGTCAAGGCAAGCGTGTATTGTTTCTGGTGCCCTCTCTCGCTCTCATATCGCAAACAATTCGTGAATGGACAGAAGATACAGAAGTACCTTTGCGTTCCTTTGCCGTGTGTTCCGATACACAAGTGGGTAAGCGTCGTAAAAATAATAAAAATGATGCTCTTGAATTTGATAGCTCTGATCTTGCCTTGCCTGCAACAACTGATGCAAAAGAACTGGCGAGCAAAGCGGGTAAGGTTTCCCATGATTTAATGACCGTGGTCTTTTCAACCTACCATTCAATCCAAGTGATTTCGGATGCACAAAAAAAGTATGATTTACCCGAATTTGATCTGATCATCTGTGATGAAGCACACCGTACCACTGGGGCTTCATTGGGAACAGAGGATAATGAATCTGATTTTATCAAGGTTCATGATAACAGCATCATTCAAGGCAAAAAACGTCTGTATATGACAGCAACCCCCAAGATCTTTACCGATGATGCCAAAAAGAATGCCGATGAGATCAATGCCGTTCTCGCATCTATGGATGATGAAGAGCTCTATGGAAAAGAGCTTTATACCTATACTTTCTCAAAAGCCGTTCAGAATGAATTGCTTGCACCTTATAAGATTATTGTTTTGGGTATTAATGAAGAGGAAGTGAGTGAATCCATTCAACATCTGATGACCGATGAGAATTATGAACTTATCCTTGATGATAAAACCAAGATCATAGGCTGTTATCAAGCCCTTGCTAAAATAGATCTCAAAGTTGATTTAAATGATGACCCCAATCCCATGCGGCGGGCTTTAGCATTTTGTAAAGATATCAAAACCTCTAAACGCATTTGTAAAACCTTCAATTCTGAAGAAATACAGAAAGAATTATTTAATCTTCATAAGGTCTATAAAGAGACCCCGCCGCTTCAGTGTACCTTTGATCATATTGATGGAACCCAAAGTGCCAAAACGCGTCATAAAGCCCTTGATTGGCTTAAGGAGGATGCGGGGGAAAATACCTGCCGTGTACTTACCAATGTAAGATGTCTGTCTGAAGGAGTGGATGTTCCCGCTCTTGATGCCATTATGTTTTTACACCCGCGGAAAAGTTATGTGGATGTCATACAGGCGGTGGGGCGTATCATGCGGCGTGCAAAGGGTAAAAAAAGAGGCTACATCATTTTACCCGTTGGGGTACCGGCTGGGGTTTCTGCTGAACAGGCTTTAAAATACAACAAAAGATACAAGGTGGTCTGGCAAGTGATCAATGCTTTGCTTGCTCATGATGAGAATTTTGAAATCACCCTTAACCAGATGATTTTAGGGCAAGACGTTAGTGATGTTTTGGAGATTGTTGCCTTAAAGAGCATGACCGCGGTTGAGGATAAACTCCATATCCATGAAAAATCAGAACATATGGGTCTTGAGATTGGAAAAGCCGCTCATGAACCACAAACTATTCATAGCGTAACAGGAAGATTACCTTTTTATAAAGAGTTTCCCAATGCTCTGAAAACTCTTCTTGCGAAGAAATTTGCTATTGCGGATTATTGGGAAAATTGGGCGGGCAATGTTGCTGAGATTGCTCAAAACCATATCACCCATCTTCAAAACCTGCTTGCTGATGAAAACAGTGAATCCTTTCATGCTTTTGATGCCTTTCATAAGGAATTAAAGAACAATTTAAACAGTGAAATAAAGCAAGAGGAAGCCATTGAGATGTTAGCACAACATCTTGTGACGCGTCCCGTGTTTGAAGCCTTGTTTGAGGGCAATGAATTTGTGCAAAACAATGCCATTTCGCAAGCAATGGAAAAAATCTTAACAGAACTGGATAAAACCAATATCGAGGAAGAATCCAAGGAATTACAAGAGTTTTATAACAGTGTAAGGCTTCGTGCTTCTGGGATTACCTCGCCTTTAGCAAGGCAAAATCTTATTATTACGCTTTATGAAAGCTTTTTTGCCAAGGCATTTAAGAAAACCACGGATAGGCTTGGGATTGTTTATACGCCCGTTGAGGTTGTGGATTTTATCATTCATTCTGTTGATGATGTATTGCGTAATGAGTTTGGAAAAAGCTTGGGGTCACGAGGTGTCTCTATCCTCGACCCTTTCACTGGAACGGGGACTTTTATCACAAGGCTTTTACAATCCAATCTCATCAAACCAGAGGATATGGAATATAAATTCCGTCATGATATCCATGCCAATGAGATTGTCTTACTTGCCTATTACATAGCAGCCATTAATATCGAAGCAACCTATCATAGTATCATGAAAGGTGAGTACATTCCTTTCAAACATATTGGTTTGACCGATACGTTTCGGATGCTTGAAGAGAAGAATCTGCTACAGGAATTGTTTAAAGAAAACAGTGAATATTTGGAACATCAAAAGAAACTGGATATCAAAGTTATATTTGGTAATCCTCCTTATTCAACAGGTCAAAAAAGTGCTAATGATAATGCAAAGAATACACCTTATCCGATATTAGATGACCGCATTCGTGAAACTTATGCCGCTCAGTCAAATGCAAATCTTATACGAAATCTATATGATAATTATATTCGTGCTATTCGCTGGGCTAGTGATCGTATTGATAATGCTGGAGTAATCGGTTTTGTTTCTGGTTCTGGTTACATAGAAAAGTCTACAATGGATGGGTTACGAAAATCTTTAGCAAAAGAATTTACAAGTATTTATGTACTTAATTTACGGGGGGATATACGTAAAAACATGTTAAGCAATGGAGCAACTCAAGAAGGAGAAAATGTTTTTGGCAATGGAAGTATGACTGGTATTGCCATAACACTATTTATCAAAAATCCTAATGTTTCTGGAGAGTGTAAAATTTACTATCATGACATTGGTAATAATCGTACGATAAAAGAAAAACTTACAGCTCTGGAATGTTTTGGTAGTGTTGGTGGCATTACGGATAAAAAGGGCTGGCAAGTAATTGCACCAGATAAGCATGGTGATTGGATACGTCAACGTGATGAGAGTTTCGAAACATTCCTAGCTTTAGGGGATAAGAAAGGATATAATAAAAAGCTCTTTGAAACGTTTTCTTGTGGTATCTCAACTAGCCGTGATGCGTGGGCATATAACTCAAGCCGTGAAGCTTTAGCTAAAAATATGCGTAATATGATTAATTTTTATAATAGTGAAGTGAAACGTTTTAGTGATATTTATCACACTGACCGTAAAACACGTACCAATATTGTAGACAATTTTGCAAATTCAGATGCTAAAAAAATCAGTTGGAGTCGTTCTCTTAAACAACAATTAATTAGAGGAAAGATTTTCGAATTTGAAGATAAATACCTTATTCAAAGCCTCTATCGCCCTTTTACACAACAGTGGCTTTATTACAATCGCATTTTTAATGAGAGAGTTTTACAATTCTCTATAGGGAAAGCGGTAAAAAATAAGGTAATACAAGTTACAGGCGTAGGAGCAAGAAGTGGATTTTCTGTTTTGATGAGTAAGGATTTACCTAACCTTCACGCAATAGATACAGGTCAATGCTTTCCAAGATACTTTTATGAAGATATTACCTCCTTAAAATCTAAAGATAATAACCAGTCACATTTATTTATGAATTCTATAGAAAAAAGCAACAATGCTGATTTACAACAGTGTGATGGCATTACAGATGCGGGATTAGCACATTTTAAAGAGGCTTATCCTAATGAAACTATCACTAAAGATGATTTGTTTTATTACGTTTACGGTTTACTTCATTCGGAAGATTACCGCGCCCGTTATGCTGATAACCTCTCTAAAGAACTGCCTCGTATCCCTTGCGTAAAAACTGCTGATGATTTTTGGAAGTTTGTGACAGCAGGGCGTGAACTGGGTCATTTGCACGTGAATTATGAAACTGTAGAACCTTATCCAGTGACCTTTAAAAAGGGCAATCCAAAATTAACAAAGATCTCTAATCCCGAAAAATTCTATTATGTAACTGAAATGAAATTCGCAAAAGCAGCTAAAGAGAAAGGAAAATCCGAAAAAGATAAATCAACTGTTATTTATAATAGCAATATTACCATAACAGATATCCCTCTCGAAGCTTATGAGTATATCGTCAATGGTAGACCCGCTCTTGAATGGGTTATGGGGCGTCAATGTGTTAAGACGGATAAAAAAAGTGGCATTGTGAATGATGCCAATCGCTATGCTGTTGAAACCGTTGGCAACCCCGCCTACCCTCTAGAATTGTTTCAAAGGGTTATTACGGTAAGTTTAGAAACCATGAAAATCGTTAAGAACTTACCAAAATTAGAAATAAGAGAAACTGAATAACTTATAAAGCATGCTCACATAATGGGTATGATAAACTCACAAGGGGTAAAAGGTCTTATACCTATAGGTTCTATACCCCTTTATACATTGCTTACATACAATCTTTAAAAGGATAATTTATCATGCGTTATTCTAAAAAGAAAAAACTTGCACTTTTAGATACTCTACTTTGGATTGCTTTAAGATTTATAAGAAACCCCATCTTAAATAGAGTTAGATTTTTTTACATTGCCTTTAAAAGATTATACCGTAATCTTAAATGAGTGCTTTATGCTTTTCAAAAGCTTTGTTTAAAGAGAGTTATGTATATTCATTTTCTTATATTACTTATAGGTTTTGAAGGTTTCTCACACCCTCAAAATACCTTCAAAAATATATCATGGGTTGTATTTATAGGTTGTGTTTTAATATAGATTGTATCTCTAAAATGCTAATATATTGAAATATAATAACTTTTATTTTTTGATTGAAAAAAAATATATAAAGGAGGGTAAAAGGAACCCTCAAAATACTCAAAATATTCAAAACTCATAACCTAATGATCTTGATAGCATTTCTTATGAGTTATAAACCATCTTTTGAAAGGCTTTAAAGGATCACATGCTTTTTATAAAGCACGTTGTAATCATTCTCTAAATCATAAGGTTATCATTCAAAAGAACTGATAAAATTCATAAAAGGGATTTTGATAACATAATCAGTTTTCAATTTCATACGCTTTTCATAAGATACGTTTTAATGACTCACTAAAATGATCACTTTTGTCAGTTCAATTTACTGACACATAACTGACAAGTTTTAATCAATTCACATCATTGGTTATCTTTAAAGATTGTACTCTTGATATGAGTTGTGTTTTAAAGATATTAATCTATTGAAATATAATGTTTTTAATTTTTACTCATTTGAAAAAATAATTATAGGGTTTAAAAGGAACTGACAAAACTGACAACACTGACACGGTCTATTAAAAGAGATTTTGCTCATCTCTATAATTATCAGTTTCTATTGAGATGTTTTCATAACAGTCTATAAATCGTAATTATCCTATTTATCGTTTCTCTTATGAAAATGAAAAATGATGCCATGGCTATAAAGCATATAACAGCTATAGAGAATGCATAAAAACAGTAAGGTTTTATAATCATAATGCAAATGAAAGCATTGGTTATAAAGACCATCTCTATAAAAGGCTGTTAAGTTGCAAATGCGTTATAAACAAAATTCACAAAAAAATTAAAATTCATTTAGTAAAAAAATTGATAGGTTATAAAGTTAAAAAAACGCATCATGAGAGCATTTCTAAATATTATAAATGTATAATTCAAAAAACAGCGCAATCGTTTCTAAAGCCAATAATACAGATTTAAAATCATATAAATATAAAAGAAGCAATTCATAAGAACATGATAACATTAATACATAATGCAATTTAAAAAATACAAAAAAGATAAAATATTATTTGACAATAAATACGTATTTTGTTATATAAATAATCAAGTGTTTAGAAAACACTTTGAAACGACAAGCGGATAGATTACGAAACAATCTTTCCAACGCTTTTAAAAATTGGCTATCTTTTATACTTTTGTTAGTATATGAGGATTTTGTCGGGTGTGTTTACACCATACAATACTCTTTATGAGAAAAGTGTAAGCAGCGGACTTGTCGCCGTGTTTTCTAGCGCCCGATGCCTCTATAGGCTGTTAATAGAAAACTTAATTACGACAAGGTTTTAAATATGATAAATATATCAAACAACACCCCCGTTAATAAGAAAAAAATATCCAAAAAATATGAGTTTACTGGCGAAATGGATTTTGTGACTGGTCTCATATTATACCGTATACGTGCTTTAAGAGATTTTGGAGATGTCAAAGCTGGCGATCTTGGGGGGTATATTGAAAACGAAAGTAACTTATCTCACAAAGGTAATTGCTGGGTGTATGACAAAGCGCGCGTCTTTCAAAATGCAAGGGTTTCAGGGAATGCTAAAGTAAAAAGCTTTTTTGTTGACGTTTGTGGTAATGCAAGAATTTATGGCAATGCTATTTTTGAAGGCATGTTATTAAAGGACAATGCAAAGCTTTATGGAAATGCTCATGTTCGCAATGCCGTTGTAATTGAAGGCAATGCTAAAATTTATGATAACGCCCGTGTCACTGATCATGCTCATATTTGTGATGATGCCGTTATTTGTGATGATGCTCATGTCGGTGGCAATGCAAAAATAAGCGGTGCTGCTCATATTTGTGATGGCTCGCGTGTTTTTGATGATGCCGTGGTTTGTGGGGCTCTTATCTCTGGCGATTCTTATGTTCATAGCGCCGCCTCTTTAACTGCTGATGATCATATTTGGGATGAGGCATATCCTGAATTTGGAAGTGAAGATGATTATTATCGTCATGAATATTATGCTGATTGTGAGTGGTATTATGACGATGATAATGACAGCGAATATGAAAATGACGCTGCGTAAATAACGTGCGGGCGGTGCGGGGGCGCCCCTCTTTAAACATCTCATTTTAAAATTTATCAAATATGAACTTAGGGTGTTACCTATGTCCACTATAACTGTATCTAAAAAATACGAATTAACTAATGAAAATCATACTTTTGAAGGGATTACTGTACACCGCATTCGTGCTTTAAGAGATTTTGATGATGTTAGGGCTGGTGCCTTGGGCGGTTTTATTGAAAATGAAAACAACCTCTCCCATGATGGCAATTGCTGGGTCTATGATAATGCTGGTGTTTTTTGCAATGCTGTCGTTTCTGATAACGCAAAAATACGTAATGATGCCATTATTGCTAGGGGGTCTAAAGTTTATGGGAATGCCGTGGTTTGTGATAAGGCATGGGTTTTTGGTAAAGATGCTAGCATTTATGACAATGCAAAAATTAGTAACAATGCTAGGGCCTGTGGTCTAGTTTATGGCAATGCCATGGTTTGTGATAATGCTAATGTTTCTCCTAGTGCACATATCTATGATAATGCCCGTGTATATGAAAATGCTCATGTGAGTGGCTTTGTTTATGGGAATTCCCATGTTTATGGTAAATCACGCATTTATGGGGGGGCGTGTATTTATGGCAATGCGCATGTCTTTTGCAATGCATGGATTAAGAGTTATGCAAGTATTTATGATGATGCCAATGTTTCTGGCTCGGTTCGTGTGGGGTCCTTTGCAAGAATTTATGACAATGCCGTGGTTAATAGCCGTGAAAAAATTACGAATGATATCTGTGATGATAATCAGTCTAGAAAAGATGCTGCGTAAATAAGACACTGGCGCGGCGGGGGCGCCTGCTTTCCAAACCAATTTTCCATTTCAAATTTTATCAACTGTTTATCACATTAGATTGTGAGGGTATCCCTATGTGTAAAAAATACGAATTAACCAGCGAAATCAAAAAAATCAAACATGCTCTTACTCGCAATATTACAAGCCTTTATCGCATTCGGGCTTTAAGAGATTTTGATGATATAAAAGCGGGTGCTTTAGGCGGTTTTATCGAAAAGGAAGTCAACCTCTCCCATGATGGCAATTGCTGGGTTTATGATGATGCTTGTGTCTATGGTCATGCCCGTGTTTATGACAATGCAAAAATACGGCATTATTCGCAAGTCTGTGGTCAAGTCTATGGGAATTGTGAAATCTATGGAAAGGCTTTTATCTCTCTATACGCAAAAATTTATGACCATGCTTGTGTCTATGGCAATGCTCATGTTTATGGCAATGTTTATGGCTATGCTCATGTGAGTGGTGCTGCCCGCGTTCTTGCTGATGCTCATATTTATGATTATGCTCATGTTTCTTATGATGCTACGGTTTTTAGTCATGCAATGGTCTATGGTCGTGCCAAGGTTTCTGGTTCGGCGCGTATTCATAGCTATGCCAAGGTTTATAATTATGCTGTTATTAATGGTCGTGCAAAAATACATGGCAAGGTCTATAGCGGTGCTTTGGTGGGCGGTTGTGCTGAAATTTATGGCTCTGTTTTTGGCAATGCCAAGGTTTTATTCTATACTAAGGTTTGGGGTCGCGCTTATGGCAATGCGAAATTAACCAAGAAAAGCAAAATAAGGGAAGTTCCTATCAATTATGAGGTTTATGAAAGCGATAACCTTGTCAAGATTGTTGATGAAACAGAATAAAAATAGACATGGGGGTGCCTTCTTGATGGCTATAAACGCATCATAAAAGAGAGAATGCAAAAAAGCCGTGTCATTTAACGTGACGCGGCTTTCAAATGTCTATTCTCTAATGAAACATCTACCATAAGGCAATGAATGCATATATACAAAACGTATTATATTGCAAGCGCTCTATTCAAGATATAGAAAACTTATCAAAAGGAATGTAAATGATGCATATGATCTTTTAATCACTCATTTGAATGAGAAAGCCTATAAACGCTTTTCGTTGCTCTCAAACGTATTAATCATAACACCCTCCTTGTGAGGTAGTCATTTGAAATAAAGCACATGATTAAAATGCTTCTTTTAAAACGTTTCAATATACTAAGCTCAAAATCGAGCTGAGTGAATTCAAATAACGCATTCTATAAAATCAAAACGCTTGTTAGCTTTAACAAAACCCGTTTTTTACATTTGCAAACGTTGGCTTTTAAAACAAACTCTCATAAGACAATAAACAGCCGCTTTTATCAAACGCAAGACTTTAAAACTGATAAACATCAGTTTCAAACGTTTAAACGTATTTAGAAAAGCTTTCATAAGCGTCTTTTTATTTTGCACTCAAACATAACTTTTTTTGCAAATTAATCGCTCTATATTTGTGCTCTGTGCTTTTAAATGGTAACTTTTAAAACGTTTTTTAGTACCATATCTAAGGTAAAATAGTATTTTACTGCTGTGGTATTAGCCGCCTCCATTTTTTTGTGGGAGCGAATAGTTCCGTTTTTAAAAATTAGCCTGCAATCTATTCATTAAAAGGCTTTTGATTTCATAAGATATAAAAGACCTCTTTATCGTTTTCTAAACTTTTAGAAAGCGTTTTAAAAGCAATCTTATCCCTAATCCTTTTATGCAATCTTTAAAATGTTCGGTGTTATGATGCTGCTGTTATGACAGCTCTCTATTTTGCGCTCGCCAATTTTGGCGAACGTTAATTTGTTATTTTATGCGATTAACAATCCAATCTTTAAAACAAGAGTGATCTTTAAACGTATGCGATTTATATTATCGATAATTTCAAACGACTAAATTTTAAAACAATGCGATTTCTGCTGTGATAAAAACGTATCATAAAATTTATGAACTGTTATGAATGATATCTGCTTTTCATTTCATTTGAATGCACACATGCGTTATAATATTTACATCATGATTTGCTTTTTATGATCTATTCATACATGGCAATCTTATATAAAAAATGGTCAAATGAATCACGTATAAAAGGATGGATTCTTAAGTGGATTCATAAAAATAATTACACGCAACATATTGACTTTGTTGTATTTTTTTGATATGATGCCGCATCATCAAGTTACGGGCTTATCGCCTGAGTTTATCGGGACGAGAGAAGTCTCACAAGCAGGGATTTTAGAAGCACAACGGCGTCAATCTAGTCTTAACCTGCTTGCTTGTCTGTTTGATGGCTTGCGTTTGTATCGCAAAAGGCAGGGTAAGATTATTTTGCATCTGATACAGAATTATTTGTCTGATGGTCGTTTGGTACGGATATCTGGTGAGGAGAACGCGCAATATATTCCCTTAACACGTGAAGCGGTGATGAGTGTAGATTACGATATTGTGGTGGATGATGCGCCAACCAGCCCGAATGAGAAAGAGCGTACCTTTGGCATTATCACGCAATTATTACCGTTGCTTCAAAATGCCGTAACACCGGATATCATGCTTGATTTGCTTCGTTACTCACCCTTGCCTGCGTCATTACTCAATCGTGTGAGTGAGAAGATGCAACAGCAGCAAATGGCACAACAAGCCCAACAACAGCAAATGGATCCGGAACAAGAAATGAAGTTGCAAGAAAAGCAGCAGGATATGGCGACTAAAAGTCAGATGCAACAGATGGATTTGCAACAAAAGCAGATTGAATTGTTCATGCGTCAAAAGAGAGCAGAATTGGAAGCCGAAATGATGCAACAGAGGCATGACATTGAACGTCAGAAGCTTCTCAATGAACAAGCACACAATCAGATTATGCGAGAGAGAATAGCATTGCACAGAGGCATGCATATTTGAGAGAGGTGAAAGAATGAATGCAGAAATGAACGAAGCTATGAATGAAGATTATAGGGTTGGAGCACCGGTATTTGATGATGAGAGCTCTTTTGAGAGTGATTATGAGGTCGAAACCGTTGAGAGCAATGATGCCACACCTCCAGAACCGGTTGCAGAGCCCGTTGACAAGCCTTCAGAAATCGTTCCTATAGATCGGCAACGTGCAGAACAACAAGCTCAACAAGCCCGTGAAGCGCTTGTCAAGTTTTATGAACCTCAATCTCAATCGCCAAGTGTTGAAGGGGAAGGCGGACCTCCAGATCCTACACAAGACATCATTGGCTACATGGGTTGGATGGGAAAAAAGCTTCAAGAGCAAGATGCGTATATTCGTGCACAACAAGATGTTCAAAGGCAAGCCATTGAAACCCACGAATTTAATGGACATTTGAACCAGTTTTTAGAAAGTTCTGTTACATCAATTAAAGATAAATACAGTGATTTTGATGCGGCGGCAGATTTTCTTTATGAGACGCGTGCAAAGCAATTAAGTGCTTGGTCATCTGTTTATCCGACTTATGCGCAAAAGAGCACGATAGATGCGATTATAGGGGATGAATTGCGTACGATTGTAGCGACTTGCGCCCAAAAGGGGGTTAATCCAGCAGAAGAGCTTTATAGGATAGCGCAAAACCTTGGTTATCAGAACCAAGCAGTGCAAGCCAATAATCAAGTAGCAGCGCTTCAAAGCCGGCAGAATTCTGCGCGAACCTTAACAGCATCTGGAGGAGGGGGGAGTATTACAGGTCCTATGACCAAAGAGACACTTGCGAATATGTCAGAGAAAGAATTTAACGCGTGGATATCGAACCCGAAAAATGAAGCCCGTTTTTATGAAATAATGGGTGCAGACCCTGATTAGGCAATAAGTTTTACAACATAATCCGCCTTTGATGCGGGTTTTTCACCGGCTTTAAGCCGGTTTTTTTTACAGCAAAGAAAGGTGAAATCAATGGCAACAACACATATAGGAACCCATGATCCGCAATCGGTGAAATTGTGGTCACAGAAATTAAGCAATGAAGTTTTGAAAGCGACAAAAATTGCCCCTCTTATTGGCAAAAGTTCGAACAGCATTATCCAGCTTTACAATGAAACCCATAAGAGTGCAGGGGATAGTGTCACATTTAGTTTGTTGGTCAATCTTTTTGGAGACGGTGTCACGCAAGGAGAAACCTTAGAGGGCAATGAAGAAGCGCTTCAATTTATGAATGATAGGTTGGTGATTAATGAGCTTTTACATGCAGCGCGTGTCGCCAATGATGATTCAATTGACCAACAAAGAATTCTCCCGAATTTACGTAAGAAAGCGAAAGAAGGTTTGGTTCGCTGGTATGCCAATCGTTTAAGCATCATGTTCTTTCTTCAGGTATGTGGTTATACAGCCCGTACGATCAGTGTTGATGGTCGAGAAGTGTATATTAAGCCGGTTCATTATGGCTTTAATGAAATCATGGCACCAAGCAGTGAACGTATTATCCGCCCCGATGGGAAAACCAAAGATGAAGATCTTAATGATAAAGCCAAACATAGTTTTAGTTTGAAGCTTATTGATGAAGCGGTTAAACAAGCCAAACTTGCCAATCCGCAAATTTCCCCCGTCCATGTTAACGGTGATGATGTTTACGTTCTCTATTTGCACCCAACACAAGTGATGCAATTGCGTACCAATACAGCCGCTGGTGAGTGGTTAGATATCCAAAAATCGGTTTATGCGACTTCTCGTGCAAAGAACCCAATCTTTGATGGTTCTCTTGGCATGTATAATGGTGTTGTTTTACGCGAAGCTATTCATGTCACCCATGGTGTTAACTCGACAAATAATACAGCGGTAAAGAGTGTACGTCGTGCGGTGTTCTTAGGAGCCCAAAGTGCGGTTATAGGTTTTGGCAAAAATCACAGTGCAACACATTACACGCTTAAAGAAGAGTATTTTGATTATGAACGTCAATTTGGTGTAGCCGCCAAGACTTTGATAGGAATGAAGAAAACCCGTTTCCAAATGCCCAATAGTGCGCAGACAGCGCAAGATTTTGGAACGATTGTTATTCCTACCTACAGCGGTGAAGCAGCAGCGTAATCATTAAGGAGGAAAACAAGACATGGCAGATCAATTACCCCCTCCATTACAGGGAAGAAATCTTCACACCCAACAGGTGAGTTTCTTACGTTTGAATATCTCGCATAAAGAGAAGCATCTCACAGAAAAAATCGGGATATTACCCCGTGGTGCTTTAATTACCTCGATAAAAGCGTTTGTGAAGACAGCGTTTTCTGAGGCGAAGTTGAAGATTGGCAGCACTTATGGCGGCAATGAGTTTGGCGAAAAAGATATCAAAGCCCAAAATACGCAAGATTTTACACCAACAGATCAAAAGGTTTTTACTCCAGAGGATAAAGAAATGACCCTTTATGCAACACGAGATAAAACCACTGATGCTGGTGAGTGTGTTGTGGTTGTGCAATTTGTGACAAATCATTGAGGGGACAAGACATGGCAGATTATTTACCACAGCCCTTGCAAGGGAGAAATCTTCATACGCAGCAGGTAAGCTTTTTGCGTCTTAATTTTAGCTATGAAGATAAAGAACAGGCGATGAAGATAGGTACCCTCCCTCGTGGTGCTTTGATTACTTCAATTAAAGTGTATGTCAAGACAGCATTTTCGGACACGAAGGTTAAAATAGGCAGCACTGCTGGAGGGACTGAGTTTGGTGAAGCAGAAATCAAACAGCAGGCAGTCAAAGAAGTTAAGCCAACCAATCAAAAGGAATTTGTTCCTTATGATGAAGAACTTACTCTCTATGCCAAAGCGGACAAAACGGTACAAGCAGGTCAAGCAAGTATAGTCGTTGAATTCGTAACCAATCACTAAAATTGAGGGGAGAGATCTATTAGCTTCCCCTCAGTTTATGAATTAGCAGATTGTACCGAGAGTTGTAAATTAAGGGCAGATAAGACAGCGACTAAGGTAGAAAGTTTAGGGTCACCAGTCTTACTTAAAGAGCGGTATAATCCACTGCGTTCGCGATTGGTTTCTTTTGCTAAGGCTCTCATATTTTGAGCACGTGCAACAATACCAAGGGCATCCGCTATATGAGAGGCATCACCGGTTTTGAAGGCTTCATTAAGAAATGCTTGTTGTACTTCAATGTCTTTAAGATATTCTTCTGGTTTAAATGGGGTTATTTTCATCACTGTACTCCTCTTTTAACTTTAATGCTTGTTCAATATCTTTTTTCTGCGTTGATTTATCTCCACCACATAACAAAAGGATAAAATCAGAGCCTTTTTGGGTAAAATAAATTCGGTAACCAGCACCATAGTGGATACGTAATTCACCTATGCCATTAAAGAATTTAACATCACCGAAAAGACCCTGTTTTAAGCGGACAATACGTTGAAGAATAATAGCCTTAACGCTTTTATCTTTAAGTTTCTTAAGCCAAGTATCAAATTCTATCGTTTTATGAATGAACACCATTTGAGTACTATAATACACAAAATATATAATATCAATAGTAATAATTTTTACTGAAAGGTATTTTGATGACACGTCATTATATTCGGGTTAAGACCGGAGGACCGATACCAGTAAAGCGAGATGTTTATCGTCATAAGAGGACACTTTCGCACTTAGTGTCGGTCATTCAAGATGAGATTGATGACATAGCCGATGAGTATGTTCATCAAATCCAAGAAAGCATTTTTGCAGCCATTCGTTTTTGTGAACGGGAGACCTTTTACTTTAACGAAAGCCGTGATGTGGTGTTTGAGACACGGGCGGGACAAGGTGTTTATGATGCAAGCACTACCCGCCCTATTGAAACAGCTGTCAAAATAAAAACAGTGTTCCTTATCTCAGGGAATAATAAGCTTGCCTTGGAGTGTAAGGACTATGTTTCTTTAGAGCCTTTGTTATCATCAGAGCAGCAAGGAACGCCGGTTTGTTACAGTTATTTTGATAGGAAATTACATC
>NZ_JBHIQF010000007.1:0-14441 GCF_042196445.1 Bartonella sp. AP11XZML | reverse complement strand
GGGGGGGGGCTAAGCCAATTATTGGTAATGGTAGCAAGAGAGAGCACATCATCAGGGACACTGGGTGCCATGGGTTGGTCTGAAGAAATCCCTTTGATATAGACGACATTTCCTTGTGTGTTGAGACCAATACGGTCAATGCGGGGGAGTTTATAAGTGTAACTGACAATGATATCACCACCCTCCGCACCCCCTGATACTGTAATTTCCTGCGCTGTTACCTTATCAGCCGTGATTTTTGCACGATAGCGATAAGTCACCTTATAGCTGCTCCCTGCTAAAGGTTCGTCTCCCACCGGTGCCCAATCAATGGTGTCTCCGGTTTTTTTAAAATCCGTTCCTTCTTGAAATTCCTTGCTTCCTTGAACGATTTTAATAAACGCGGTGATGCTTTTATCCGGCACGCCATCACGCCCTGCGGCAACGGCACCGCGGGTGACGGTAACGGTTTTTTCTTTTGTCAACAAAAGAGACTGAATATCAGCAATAGGAAAATAATAGGGTTTAAAGGTAAAGCTTGTTTTCCCTTTTGGGGGCGAAAAAATATGCGTTTCGCTAGGAACAACGCTCGTCGAAAAATCTTGCATCTCTTCATGACGCAAAGCTGCTAAGCGTTTGCGTTTGAAACCATTGATATTGGCTTCTCCTTCTTGAATGCTAAAGACTTGCTTTTGTCCCTCTTGTCCCAAAGCTGTTACTCGACAACCCTTGACGATATAATGTCCATGGGCACGGTCGTACGTCGCAATGGCTTGCATGGCCGGTTCAAGCAGTGAGGGCGATTTTTGATCAATCAAAACGCCATCTTGCAAAATATAAACCGGAAAAAAAGTCCCTTGCTGGTTATCTTCTTTGAGAGCCCAAACAAGTTTTGCTACTTCGCGTGCGGCTCCGGGCTCTCCTTCTGCCAAGGAGCCTGGCACTTGCCCCAACAGCTCTGGATTATCTTCATAGGTCACCCATTTCTTTTGTAGCTTAACACCAATTTCTATACGACCCACCATAGAAACATGGGTGAGAACAGCATCACAGACGGGAAAAATATCCCCTGCAATATAAATTTTGCCCTCTGTTAACGTGACAGTTTGCGTCTCTTTATTCACAAAAGCATCAGCGCGTTCAACACGGTCTCCTTCTTTAGCCACAAGGCGCCCCAAGCGGTCATGCCGCCCCCTGATAATGGTTTGAACTTCATTGAGTTCACCACTTTGGATGAAGGGACGCTGTCCATAAAACACCACGCTTTGTTGTTCATCTTTGCCTACCGATCTGTCAATTGCAAAGGGTAAACCACTTTCATGCTTCATGTTAAAACCTTAATAAAATTTTGAATTGTTCGCGAACATCAGCACGCAAAGGAATGTTGATAGGTGTTTTAAGAATTTCTACACCACCACACAGTTTATCAGCCCCTAACCAAAGCTTGCCAGGAGGGGTTTGTTGTGCAAGAGAGCCATGAACGAGAAGGGAAACAGAGGCGGCTTGTTTGTCCTCAACATCATGAAAGTCTGTGCGGGCTGCCAGAAACAACAGAGTGCCGGTTGGGGAAGGGTTAAATCTGTTGCCACAATGGTTGTAAACACCCTCTAAAACCTGCTCTACAGGCGCTACAGCATAGCATCGGCGATACCCAATCAGAGTGTTGTTTGCGTCTCTTAAAGCCAAATAAAGGGGACGATTTTGGAACCACTCTGCCATGAGTATATCGCGTTCATGTTTTTTGACCGAACACCACGGAAAATTTGCCATATCCCATGGATAATCGATTTGTTCCCAGCTTAACTCTTCATCCCCATCATCTATCCAATTACCAATAAGCCTGCCTTCTTCTCTTGTGAGCGTGTGATTGATCTCTGTTGTGCGCCCAAAGGAAAACAAAGTGCCCCCAGCTGTTAAACGAACACCGCTTTCATACTCCAACATGCTGTCATCAAGGCGTGACATATTGCCTTCCATGGCTTGCACATCATAACCATAGGTCCCACGGCGAAAATCAGAGCGCAAACTTTTGGAAAGATCTGTGATTGCTTCAATGGCTTCAAGTTGTGTTCGTTCAGGCAACTGATCAAAATCAAGTTGAAAGGAATTCCACCATGCTCGCCCCGTCCAAGCGGGTTGAAAGCGTGCCGAAATCCCTAGCCATTCAAGCCCTATCTCTATTGCCGCAAGGGAGCCACGTATCCGCTGCCATTGAAGCCCTTGATCAATCAAATCATAGAGGTTTGGAACATAAGGTGTCAGTTCACCAAGCCCGTATTCTTCAATGAGCCACGGTAAGAAACGGGGAGGGCGCGTGATCAATTTAGCACGTGAAATCCCCAAAACAGACCCATCAACATCTTGATGAAAGTCGCAAACATCGGCAAGGCGTTTCTCAAATTCTGTTGCATGGGTGGGGAGGAGGGAACCAACCATTAGCGTGCACGCCCTTTGAAGTTTAAGGTGATTTTGCCAATCGATAAGATTTCTTCATCACAAACTGCACTGTCCTTTGTGGGTGTAATGGCAATCACTTTTTGGACACCAGGGATCATCAGTTTTGAAACCCACCACGAGAGGCTTAATTCACGACCAATGGCTTGTTCTTGTCTCCATGCTGCTCTTAAATTTGCCTCCATTGTCGTGAGAATTTTCAAAGATGTTTCCGGTAACAGCCAAACATCTGCTTCTAAGTCCAGCACTTTTTTAACAGCAGCATGCACAATAATGGTATCATTGGTCATGATGATATTTTTTCTGTGAAGAGCTTGTGAAACTGTTTGTAAGAGATCTTCAGAGGCTGTTCCTTCTTCATTATTACCAAAAAGAGCAACATAGATGGTTGGGTCTTTGCCTTTACGATAGATAATGGCATCTTTCACTCGACTATCGGCTGTTAAGGCGATAAGCTTGTAATAGGGTTCTGTTCCGCTACCATTGCCACCACGGGCATGAAGCTGTATGCGTTCACGATATCTCTCGTCACTTTCACCCTCCATGCGGGCAATACCATGCCAGTTTCCTAAAGCATCAAGAGATTCACCGATTGCAAAATCAAGAATGTTGTTTCGTGCTGCCTCATTAATACGCTGTCTTAAAAGCAATTCTCGATAGCTAAAAGCCTCTATGACTTTTACGGCTGGATCACTTTCCAAAAATGTATATTC
Organism: Bartonella sp. AP11XZML; assembly: GCF_042196445.1. Classification (NCBI taxonomy): domain Bacteria; kingdom Pseudomonadati; phylum Pseudomonadota; class Alphaproteobacteria; order Hyphomicrobiales; family Bartonellaceae; genus Bartonella; species Bartonella sp. AP11XZML. The sequence continues at coordinate 11,295 of NZ_JBHIQF010000007.1, read as the reverse complement.
GGGTAAAAGCTCTTTTAAATGGGTCAGAGCCGCTGCGCGGATTTCCTCAAAAGAAAGTTCTGTAATAATTTCCGGTTTTGCAAGCGCTTTACTCATTTTATCAATAATCCTTCCATGGTAATGGGCTTGCCCGATGGCAAATAAATGCCTTCAAAGGACAAAGAAACTTGTCCAGCATCAACCATTTTAAAATCAATTTTTTTCAGTTTAAAACGCGGTTCCCACTTATCTAAAGCCTCAGCAACAGCAGCATAAAGGGCAACAGCAAAAGCATTATTAACCGGTGCATCAATGAGTTCCGCAACACGTGAACCATAATCACGTCGCATTACACGCAAACCAATCCGCGTTGACAAAATATCAAGGATTGATTGGCGTAAATGATCAATGCCGGTTAATGGCTTTCCCGTTGTACGGTCCATTCCACTGTTCAATTGGGACCTCCAGTCATTGAGCCACCAGGGGAAACACCACCATGAACATGGGTTGCTCCTACATTGGTGTCGTTATGCTTTAGTCCACTTGAATGAATGGAAACATTATTCCCAGAATGAAGAGAGATACTATCATTCGAATTCAGAGAAACGCCACCACCTGCCTTCAAAGAGATGCCGCCTTTTGCGTTTAAATTTATATCGCTTTTTGAAACAATCTTTATGCCTTCCGGTGCGGTAAGCTCTAGATTCCCACCATCACCTCTTAGTGACACACCATCAGCGATTGTCAGGATAAATTTTCCACCTGATTTGATATGAATTCCATAAGTATTTTGTTCATCATCATATTCAAGGCTGGTTCCATCGGGGTATATCGTTCGGTGAATGCTGCCTTTATCGGCTGCTTGATTAGCATCGGTGTGAAGTGAACCAATAATCACCCCTTGTGATAAATCCCCTGATGATGAAACAACAATCACTTGCTCTCCAACATCGCGTCCTTCATAAGAACGTGTTTTACCGGCGCGGGCTTGTGTGTCTGGAATCCAGTCACTGACAAGATTGCCACTTTTTATCCGATAGCGTGCGTTTTTATGGTCGACATGGCTAATCTTCCCCACCACAACCATATTGGCCACACGTCTCTTTAGATCTGTGATCTCTTTATCGCGCCGCTCTAACATGTCCACCTTCAATTTTATGGTATTTATCTTTATTTCTCACGCCTGTTTCTGGTTCAAAGCTTAAGAAAGGTTCAACGAGTCTTGCTGTTACACTGCTTTCTTCTTCATCCATGTTGGGGATATTGGTGACGTAAGTTACGTCAAAGGTTAAAATTGCACCGTGGAGTGCTAGAGCGCCATTATCACCAAAGGCAAAAGTAATATTTTGCAGGCGGCATATCTCAACGGTGTTGTTAAGATTGGGGTTGGCATGGAAAATCTCTTCAACTTCCCATGCTAATTGGTCAACAAAACGTGCGCCATCTTCACATGTTGCATAGCATTCAACATCTACTGTTAAAACACGCCGCCTTACTCCATAATCATAGCCATCTTCAATCGTTTCACTTTGCGTTGAGATATTAATAGCTGGCATTGTTTCAATAAATAAATTGAAATCGCGCATATTGAAAACATTGTCACCAGCCACTGTTTTTGCCGCCCTTATCAAAGCAACAAATGTTTCTCTTATCGTTTCTCTCGGATGCATGGGCGCTCCTGTCCAATTAAGTGTATAAAATGATTGACTAGGATTAATAATGATACTATTATTGGTTATGAGCAATAAAGTTGAAAAAATAATCAGCTTGATGAAAGCGTCACCAAAGAACATCAAGTTTTCAGATTTGTTGGCTGTATGTGTCTATTTCTTTGGAGAACCGCGGAACAATGGTACAAGCCACTTTGTTTTTAAAACACCGTGGCTTGGTGATCCTCGTGTGAATATTCAAAAAGATTCTGGTAACAAAGCAAAAGCTTATCAAGTCAAACAAGTCTTACAAGCGATAGAAAGGATGAAACATGAACAATAATCATTATACATATCGTGTTTTGTGGTCGCAAGAAGATGAGGAATATGTCGGATTGTGTGCAGAATTCCCATCCCTTTCATGGTTAGATGTTCAAGCAGAAAAAGCTTTAAAAGGCATTATGGATCTCGTTTCAGAGGTTGTTGAGGACATGCAACACAATGGAGAAGAAGTTCCTGTGCCTTTGTCACATGGTAAATATAGTGGTAAGTTTCAATTAAGAATACCACCAGAACTCCATAGAAAACTTGCAATACAAGCCGCTGAAAATGGTGTGAGTTTAAATAGATATATTTCTTCTAAACTTTGAATCTTTTAAAAGTCTATACGTACTAAAAGAAAACTAATTCTTATGAAAACCTCTAAATTAAAACAAATACCCGTTTTCAAGACGGATGAAGAAGCAGAAAACTTTGTTGATACTGCCGATCTTACAGATTATGACTTAACTGATTTTAAATCCGTTCATTTTGAGTTCTTACCTAAAGAAGTCTCTTGACTACCTCCCCACCTTTAACGATAGGGAGGGGAGTTTTGTTTTTAAGTTAAGCAACCTTTCTAATGGGGCTCTCGAAATTTGGTTCATAAGCGCGTAACAAAGAATCCATGCTATGCGGTAACTCTGAATCTCCAAAATCTGTAAGAATTGCTAAAATCTTTGTAATATTGGGTAGTTCATCCTGAAGTTTTGAAATCAAAGCTTTTTCTACAAGACTCATGATATCAACTAGAGCTGTACACTCTTTTTCGTTAATATTTTCATCATTAGAAAACTGGAACAATGCTATCCACAAATCACATAAGAAGTTGGTATCTATCTTCATTGCACACCTCCATGGATTTGTTCTCTCAAACATGCCAATCCTCTCGAGGTGATTTTCGTTGAAGGGAGTACCTTTTCTGTACCATCCGGTCTTTGAATGGTGATCGCAGGGCAATCCATGAATCCTTTCTTGATTTTATCCTGATAAGGTAACAGAGGCGCTCCTGGAGCACGTCGATAGACCCAATCATGTTTACGCAAGTAATCCGTTAAATCCTTTGGTCGCACCTCTAACATCTTCGCGGCTTCAATAAGACCAAACAACCCATCAGAGCGCTTTAAACCATCAAGTGCTTCTGCTTTTGGTGCTAATTCGGCAATGACATGATCTTTCTGCTTGATTTGGCTTTGTAAGTGATTCAAAACACCAAGCAATGCTTCAGGTTTCGAATAGTCAACTTGTGGTGTTGTTACTTGTTTTAACTGTCTTTCACATTCGATAAAGTATAAACGCGCTTCTCTACCTTTCTTATTATTCTCAAGCATCGAAAGTTCTTTAGCTACACTTAAGGTGAGATGATAATCTTTACGATTGTGTCCACCTCTACCTTTGCTCGCCAAAATTGGCGAGCAAACAAAGTCTTGATTTTCTGATAAATTATATTTTTTGATACGGTCAGTAATCCAATTAGAAAAATCTTTACCTATTTCCAAAAATGCATGTAATTCACGTGCATTTACTGTCTGAACGATATCGCCATCAATACTGGTTTGATGTATGTCGATTAAATATTGTGCCATGATTTAGCTCCTATGTGTTTAAAGGTTTTTCATTGACATCCAATAAAGGATGCCGGGTGCTGAAAAACACGGCACATAGCCCGTCGTTATGCCTTCCCCATAAGGGTATTGTATAGCATAACCACACCCGACAATGTCATTATATGCGTTTAACATACAACGAGTCAAAGCTTTTAATTGGCGGTGAAAAGACTGTTTCGGCAATCTATCCGCTATGTGTTTAAGGTGTTTTTCAGGCACCTAGTTCGACAATAGACACATTGTTGCCATATTGTCAAGAGGTGACTTTACATTTTTAAAATAAATTAAGTGTGCTTTTACTTTATCTCTCGCAAGATAAGCTTATACATACCGGATTCAGAAGCTTGGACATCTGTGATCACGAAGTGTTCTTGAGAAGAGGGGGCTTTGTTGTTTTCAGGAGAGAGGACCACAATACTATCTTGAGGTTTTGGTGGTATTCCCCCGATATCATTAATACAAACATCAAGTTCCTTTCTTGCGATTGTCGTGGGGATTCTGCCACCAGCCTCCGATTCCGAATGCTTAATGGTGTAAATCGCTGTAATTTGAAATGATTGTTGATTATCTTTTCGCGTGTAGATGACGGGTTGCCCAAAGGTGTTGCGCACATCTTTAACCATTTGGTTTAGCAGCCCGTGCCATCGCATGTTATTTCGCTCCAAGCACCGCTTTAAAGAGCATTTCAGGACGTGTGCAAATGTAAAGCGGATAGCTATAGACCTCCGGCTTTACCCATGCATTACGGTCGTTATCAACGATCAACATGGTGTAGAGCGGTTTTCCAACCGTGTTGGCAAAATCCAAACTTTCTCCCGGTGCAAAGGTTTTTTGAAACACTCCCGGTGCATTGGCAGGCAAGAATTGGCATTCATCCGGTTTAATGCCTATGGCGCGCTTTGTTCCAGCCTTCGCACTTACATTATAGTTGTGGATACTCCGGTAATTGATAAAGGTCACACCCGCAAAGTCAAAACTGCCAAAGCTCCCAGAGCCAATCGAACTTGGTGTTGCAACTCCTCCAGCGCTATTCAACGTTTGTGCAAGAGCTGTGTTGAGATAAGTCTCACGAATTGTTTTATGGTTTTTCAATTTGGAGAAAAATTCATTTCCACAAAGCCCAATAATACGTGAACGATCAGAAAACGCTCCCTTTGAAGCTTCAATCATTTTCATAATGACTTGATCAACATGGTCCGCAACATTGGTTGTCTCATTATTCAGTTTAAAGTCAATCGGCTTTGGTGGTGCGATTTCCCATTCCTTGTACCAATCGACAATGACAGAGCCATCGGCATCAAGGACGACACCTTGAACAGCGCCAAGTTGCATGTTTTCCCATGTCAATTCGATTTCAGAAATCAGTTTCTTTTGTTTTCTGGCAATATATTTCATTGCTGTCTCTAACTGATCTTCTGCGCCAAATTCACGACGGTTTTGGATTTCTTCTGATTTCACCGTATCACTTTTGGCAATCCGTGTTGTTTTGAAAAACCGAAGATTACGACCATCTCTATCGCCTTCTTCTAAAGGTGCCCCGCGCTCACTGGTTTGAATAAGCGAAAATGTATTATCACGCCGTTCAATACCAACCACTGTGGTACTGGTTTCAACTTCCTCAAAAAGATTAAGAGAGCTCACAAGACCAGGTTGAAACTCATAGTTTTCGATGGCTTTCATCATTGTGATGCTTGAGAAAGCATCATGTTTAAAAAAATTCATATCCATGTGTGCATTCTCCTATCGCAATAGAATGTTGTTATGGTCTTCTAAAGACTGAATGGCTGCTTTCTTTTGCTCATCCGTAATGGCATCTGGCCATAGCAGTTCAGACGCTTTTACAGTGCATAAGCGTGCTGTAATCACGGCGCGTTGATCTGCTTCTGTTGCGTCAATAGTGGCAAAAGAAATCCCTGCCGGTGTTTGACTGCCATCTGATGCTGCTGGATTAAGGGGGGTATATTTTTGTGATGCTGTAATTTTCCCCATGACAGTTCCCGCTTCAATGAATGCTCCTGATGCAAACACCACTTCTTCGTTTGACATGTCAGGGTCGTAGGGTCCAAGATAAGCGCCATTGCGTACGTCGTCATAAATAATATTCGTCATTTCACTGCCCTCCAAGCTGCTTCCCATTTTGCGTGAATCTTTGCCTTGCTCGTCCCATCACTATGAGGGGCATAAGGCGAGACTTTTAAAGACGCGCTTTGAGAGCTAGCAGCCGTCAACACACACTGGCGTGCTTTCTCGAGACTCATACCGTTTTGAATAGCTTTTGCTGCGTCAAAAGAAACGCCTAAGTGCTTTGCTTGCCTTTCAAGGGTTGTTAGTGCTTTTGCGCGTTTTCTTTCTTTTTCAAGAGCAGCTTTTATGTTTTCTTGCTTGTCTTCGTTGTTTTCATCCTCATCTTCGTTTTCTTCTTCATCGTCGAAGTCTTCGGCGTTTTTGTCGACGTCACTATCGTCTTCGTCCTCTTCCTCGTCATTGATGATGTCGACGATCTTTTCGTCATCCTCTTCTTCAGCGCGGTATTGTGTGCGTGCCATGTGTTTTGTCCTTCTTTTGTTGTTGATGTTGGGTTTTGTGATATGGAATCCGTTAAGGCTTCCAAAGCTTGCGCAAGTGTGCCTTGCGCATCTGCTAATCCAAGCGTGATCGCTTGGGTGCCTATAAAAGTTTCTGCTTTTGTGTCACGAATTGCAGCAGCATTTAAGCGTCTGTTTTGCGCCACCAAATCGACAAACATCTCGTAGAGCAGGGCGCAATCGGCTTGCATTTTTATCTGTGCTGTATCGCTCAAGGGTTCGTGAGGGTTGCCATGGGTTTTGTGATCCCCTTCAAAGACAAAGGTCCATTTATGCCCGTGTTTTTCATCTGAACGGGACTGGTCAAGATGAGCACAAACAACCCCAATCGAGCCCACAACACCCGTGCGAGCAACCCATATTTGAGAAGCAGAACAAGCAATGGCATAAGCCGCTGAACAAGCAAACTCATTGGCATGTGCCCAAATGGGTTTATTGTATTGTTTTGAGAGTGTTTGAAACTCTTCAACCAAATCAAAGACACCACCGGCTTCTCCACCGCCGCTGTCAATATCAAGTAAGACAGCGCGAACATCAGGTTGTGCAATGGCTTCACGAAAAGAAGCCCTTAAACCTTCATAAGAGGTTAGCCCCGATAAAGCCCCAAGCCATGCACCACGGCGCACAAGCGTGCCATGAACCGGTAGGATAGCAACATTGTTTTGTACTACATAAGTTTCAGGGGGTCTGAAAGCTTCTGTATCCCCTTGCGCAAAAGCCCCAGGGACAAACTTTTCTCCCTCAAAAAGACGCGGCGCAAGAGCATTGAGAATGATATCAAGCTTTGTCGATGCAAGCATATGAGGAACACCAAAAAGCCGTGATGCCAAGAACGGCATATCAAGATTATTCACCATTTTTATGTGCCTCACTGCCTTGGTTACTTTCATAAGTCTCAGAAGTGTCTGAATCTGCGGTATCAATTACTTGATTGCTACCAGAGGGCGCTGCCATATCGGTGTCAAAAGATAATCCGCGCGCACGAGCGTCTGTGTGTTCTTCTTGCATTTCGGCATGAATGCTGTCGATATCAAAGCCCCGCTCAGCAAGTGCCATGCGTCGTGTTTTCAAGCCTGCACGGATTTCTTCTTTTTCCGCTGAGATATCCTTGTTTGGATCAATCATTTCAAGCGGAGGCGCAAAGCTTTCACATTGAAGCCATGGCAAGGGATTTTCTTCCCACCCTGGCAAATCGACGCATTTGACAAGCACTGCCATTTCAACAAAACGCTCCCATATAATGCGATTAAACTGAAAGGCAATGATATGTTCACGCCATTGTTTAACATGACGTCTAAACTGAATGATGGAGGTACGCACATTTGAAAAATTCCCCCGCGTAACGTCTCCAGTCACAACGGCATAAGGCATATTAAGTGCTGCACAAATTTTCAAGATATTGCGAAATTGAAAAGCCTCATAAGAACCACCAACCTCAACAGGATTTGAGAATGTAACCTCTTTATTCTCTCCTAAATAAAGAGATGCACCGGGCGCAATGACAGGTGCTTTGTATTCTTCTTCAACGTTATTTTTATCACGATTATCGGATAATTTTTCGACGTTTGGTGAATTGTCCTTGACAAACGCCGCGAAAAGAGCCGCCGTCCTTTTTCGATCAAGTTCTGCATCATCATAGGATTCGAGTTGAAAGATCTTTGTCATACAGCGCGTTATTTTGGGAGAACCGCGCAATTGTCCGGCAATCCGGCGTTCTTTGATATGAAGGACCATTTCAGCAGGCACGCGCACGCGCTCTTGGCTCTTAAAGGCTCTGTTTGCAGGACAATCATCATAGGGATGATGTTCCCAGAAATGATAAGCAACGCGCTTACCACTGGCATTAAATTCAATTCCCATACGAATGTAATTGCCTTCAATCTCAGCAGGTCCATTATAAGTGAGATCCAGCATTTCAGTAGGATAAACTTGCAACTGAAGAGGCACACCAGAGCGCCCATAAAGGTCAACATAATGCAATCTTACAAAGCATTCGCCGGTTAAAAAGACCTCTCGTGCAATGGTTGCTTGCAGCCCATAAAAGCTGGCATCTTCGTCGTAGTCTGCTTCATCAACCCATTGCCACCATAAGTCTAAAAGCTTTTTCTTTTCTTCTTGAAAACCTTCAATACGAGGATAAGGTTTAATCCCATCACTGACAGCCGCAGAGACCCATTCCTCCGTTGCAGACCCATAAAGAGCTTCATTGTCATAAAGCCATCTTGAACGGGCAACAATGGTATCACCGCATTCCTCAATCGCTTTATTGATATGTTTTTTTGCGGGGTCAAAACCACCCATACGGCGGCTTTTGCTTGCCGCTTCAAAATGGGGATTGTGTTGACGAGAAATTGTAAAAAAGCCCGTGAGTTTATTGATAAAGCCAGCCATTAATAGCCTCGTGATATATTAAAATAGAAAACGCGTGAACGCTTGCGCCCTTCAAGGTCCGCTATTTGTGTGTTCAGCATCTCAAGCGCTCTGCGCAGTTCCTCAACAGAACGGTTGCTTACTTGCTTATCGCCATGGCGCACCGATTGCGCACCCGAATAAAGAGCCTCTTCAATTTGTTCACGCCGCCTTTTTAAACTTTCCAGTCTGTCAGTTTTGCTGTTTACGTGGTTCAAGTCTGTATCCATAAATTACCTCCAATCCCCTTGCATATAAGGATTCATCACCGTTCTGGATTGTTTCCTTTGAGGTTGTGCTGTCTGAGATCTTCTTGGAGAAGGAGAGGGCACATGTTCTGATGTTGGCTGCTCTAAAGAGCCTTCAACTTTAAGTTTTTCCAAACGCTCTTCTAAGATATCGACTTCTCGATTAAGGTTTATTCCTGCCGAAATCAGACCTTGTAAAGCCGCATAAGCATAGACCCTACAATCCAAAGCTTCGTTTCTTGCCTTTTCGCTTTTTTGCCATTCAATGCGCTTGAAGCCTTTAAAATATTTGATGACTTTTCTTTCAGCGGTTAGCTGGTCAAAATATTCCCGATCAAGGTTTTTGTGAAAATGTGTTGTACCAGCCCCCGATGCTTCAGAACCGGATTTTTTAAACCGTGCTGTGATAATATCTTTTGCTGCATCAACACCAACAATATAGAGATTGATCTGTCCTTTATTGTTTCTGCTTGGGCGGCGTGGCCATACCGCACGCCATCCCGCTTGTCCCTTAATCCCCCAGATACGTCGTCCTTCACGAGGGCGCACATAATTATAAACCGCTTGTGTGTGTCCACCACCGGTATCAATACAAGCAGCCGTTATCCTGATGCCGTCTTTGTAACCAGAGTGCGGCCAGCGTCTTGTAAGATATTCATCCAATTGGTCCCATACTTCAAAAGAAGAGGGATCACCAAGGATAACTTGATAATCAATATGCCAGCTTTCTTCACTGCGTCCCCATCCAACCACTTCAAGTTCCAAGCGGTCGTTTTGTACATCAATACCAGCTGTCAACAACACGGCTTGTTCTGGTGCCAATGGATAATCTTCACGTTTTGCATAAAGGCTATCAGGGTCAACAACTTCCCCTGTTCTGTCTTCCCATGGCTCTCCAAGCACTGTATTAATAAAAACTTGCAAAAGAGCAGGGTCTTCTTTGGCTCTTAAAAATTCGCGCGCACAATCGCCCCAAGTCAGCCATGGCGAATAAAGCGCTGAAATATGGTAAGAACGCAGACGAGGCTTACTTGACTCCTGTGTTGCGATCCAGCAAGCACCGTTTTCTTCTGCCATTAAGGTGGACTTACGATGTTCGGCATGTTCATGACCACAATGCGCACAAACAAAAACAGCTTTTTCGGGGGCGCCTTTTTGCCACTTGATTTGTGACCAAACAATCGGTTGTAGCGTACCACACGCATCACAAGGAACATTGTAATATCGCTGGTCTCCTAGCACAAAATCCTTGGCGATACGGCTTGTGTCACGGTGTGTCGGCGTGGACAATTTAAAAATTTTACGTTGAATAAAAGCAGAGGTTCGTTTTTCAGCAATTGTTACAGGATCGCCTTCATTATCGACATTCAATGGGTAAGCATCGACTTCATCCAAAACCAAATAGCGAATAGGAGAAGAACGCAATCCAGCAGCACTATTTGCTCCTGTAATCATCAATGTTCCCCCATAAAATTCCTTTGAAAACATTGTATTTCCACTGTCTCTTGCACGAGCAGGAGCAATGCGTTCACTTAAAGCAGGGCTAGCTGAAATCATCGGATCAAGACGAGACTTTGACAGTTTCTTAGCGGTCTCAACTGTCGGCATCACATAAAGGGCAGGTCCTGGACTATGATGAATGGCATAACCACAAAAGTTCAATGCTGCTTCCGACATTCCAATCTGAGCCCCCTTCATCACAACCGTTGTTTCAGTCGGATCATAAACAGAAAGATTATCCATGATCTCTCGTAAATAGGGGGTACGTATAGTCCTCCATAACCCAGGCTCAGCACTCGTAGCTGTGCTCAAATAACGATTTTTATCAGCCCACTGGGAAACAGTATAAGGCGGGTCAGGACGGCGTCCTTCATTCGCATAGCAAAAAAAGAGCCCAGCACCAGAGGACGAGGGCGAAGCATCACTTATCATGTTCTGGATTCTCTTCTAAAATGTTGGGATCGTGAAAAGAAACAGGGACGACATTTTCTACTAAAGCTTTGCGCATATGATGATCGATAGCTCCAATAAGGCTCGCAGCATCACATCCCACTTGCGCCGCAATTTCAGTACCAAAGCGATAGGCAAAATTGAGCATTGTATCTCGATGCGCTCTTCCAAAGTTCCATGCTTCTTTTCTCACTTCTTCACGATCAACAGTGGTTTCGCGTAACTTTTCCAGAGCAATTTTTTCTTTTGCTAGCGCAACTTGCATTCGCTCCAGTTTTATCTTGTATTCATTGGCTCCATCTGTGGAGGCTTGTTTGATCTTTGTCCGCACCTTTCCATCAGGTGCTAAAAATGGGATAGGTCGCTTTGTTGGATTCTCATTCCAGATGGCTGTTGCAAGCGCTTCATTGACAGAACCATCTTCAAAAAGAGCCGCATCAAATTTACCTGTCTTTATCCGAGAAACCACCGCATTATGTGAAACACCCATCTTCTTCGCAAACGCACGAACCGATAGACCCTTACGCGTTTTCTTATTCATAGTTGCTCC
>NZ_JBHIQF010000006.1:0-48378 GCF_042196445.1 Bartonella sp. AP11XZML | reverse complement strand
ACATAAAAACAACAAATTACCACGTATTCCTACCTAATCCCACCTTTTCCCACTTAGTATAAAACCTAGTGTCAAACTACAGCGATTTTTATGACTTTATCACGAATAGATTTAAAATGAGAGAATCTTACGATAGTGGAATTTCTTATTTAAATTTAAAAACAACTCTAAATTGTAAATAGATGAGTTATAATTATAAAATAAAATGTTGTATAAACGAAAAATAATACTCAATCTGTATCAGTGTCTTTTGTAATTAAAAAATTACCACGATCTTGTCCTTTAGAGCTCAGAGAAAATGTAAAAGGCCATGCAAGGCTGTTAGCAAGGCATTGAACATCTTTACATAAAGTGTCTGATCTATAATTTTTTCGTAATTGTGCCTGTAGTATCAATTCATTCTGCTTCCCTTGGGAAATAGCAGTTGCAATGGTTCCTTGAATGGATAAGCTCAAGTCTGCTGTACGCATTAATGACTCTGTTACCTTCATCATACCTTCTGAAAAGCTTGTCTGAATATCCCAGTGATCAAATGTTGTTGAGAGAGAATCATCATTTGTTAAAAGAAATTGTTGTTTATTTGAAAGTCTTGTTTGTAATTCATTCAGATCATACCCTAATAGCCGACCAGAAGACATCTTCAGTGTTAATTCACTCTGCATTTTCGTAAAAATTTCTGGCCAAGAATCAGCAAGTGTTCGTACCGTTGCAGTAAAATTCGTTTTGCTTTGTATAAATGGAATAAATCCCAAGATTTCTAAAGTCTCCTGCATATCAATAGAAGCACCTGAAATATTTCCTCCAATACGCACTTTCTGTCCAGCTGACGTAACTTCAATATTACTTTGCACAGATCCACCAAAAATATTCGCATGTCCAAGATCAAAAATACCATGCCCATCTCTTATTTGTATTGCAGCAGCTAAATTTGTGAGTGAAATATTTCCTATTTTAGCTTGTGGCGCAGAAAGTCGTATATCCACGCCAATACGATCAAAAGTTCTCATGTCAAAGCAGGCATTTTTCTTTTTACCTGAAAAAAACATTGAACCCAAGAGGCTAAGGTCTAGATTATCAAAGGCTAAAGAGCCCATGACATTTGGTACATAATCTTGAAAATCGAGTTTTAAAGCTCCTCGCGCATTGGCTTTCCCCATCGTAAATGTAACATTGTTCATTTGGATATGCACTGGCTGCGCTAAAAAATGAGATTCCCATACAATGGGTATTTTTAATTTATGTCCCCAAAACTGATTTCCACCAACCCAAGACAATGTCTGATTCCATCCAGGAGAACGCATTGACACTTTTCCGTCAAAAATATAATATTCAGATAATCGAGCCTTTCCTGTAAAAGTTATTCCCCCACGTACAGAATTGAGACTTGCCCTAATATGACTTTTGCCTCCAGCAAGAAGCAGCAATGCTTGAGAAGCATCAAGTGATAATTTTGTAAACTCTCCGCGCCAACGCGCATCTGCACGTAACCGTACTTCCTGAGTTGATTCCGGCCAATCTAAAGTTGCATTTAATCCTGTTATTTTGTCTGCTACTCCTGAAAAACTATCGTGATACACAAGAACACCATTTTTAATGACAATCCGTCCAAAAGGTTGTTTTAAAAGGTGCTCTATCTCTGGATGCTCAGGATTATGTTTTAATATTTCACGCGTATTACGTATTGCCACCCCTAATGCACCTTGTGAGCGAGAAAACCGATCAAAAAAATCTGCTATTGTTTTAACAGGCTTTTCCATAACAAATTGAGGACGCATAATCCGCGTCTCTGAAAAAGAAATATGTCCCCAAAGAAGATCGACGACAGAAAGATCAACTTCTATTGATTCAGCTTCCATTAATGGCGCAACATCATCCATTTTTGATGTTAAAGTAACGCCAGAAAGAAATGCTTTAGGATAAGGAAAAAGATGTAACCGCGGTGGATCACGCAATTGCACATTGTAACCCGTCCATGCACTTAAATCCTGCGCTAAACGAATACGAATCGCATCTGTAGAAATAAGATAAGGTAAAACGAGAATCCCCACTCCAAATAAAAAGATAATTGTAATAAAAACTCCGCTCAAAAATTTTATTATTCTGATGCGCACATTATCCCTCTATACTTATCCCCCTATAACAGATTAAAAACAAACTTAAATGATCATAAAAAGTTTTTATAATCCTATAATTCACTATATCCACTTTGTATCTTCATTATTTTTGTTCTTTATCCAAAATTTATTCAAACAGCAATGTTGCTGCTTCTTTATAAAGCAATTATTTAAAAGTCTTCAAAACTATAAATCCACAACATTATAAAACCATTCTTACTGTTCTCATATGAATATTGCTATAAAACTCTATCGTATTATTAGAAAATGCTTTACAAAAAAAACAAACAGCCTTACCGAAAGGATCTCTGAATGAATAATATTATCGACGGAAAAAAACTTGCTGAAGAGATTATTGTGAAAGTTAAGGCCGAAACAGCAAAGCTCCGCCATCACTATAATATACAACCTAGTATCGCTGTTATTATCGTTGGAGATGATCCTGCAAGTCAAGTATATGTCACCTCAAAAAATAAAAAGGCCGAAGAATGTGGGTTTCTTTCAATCAAACATGTCGTTTCCAAAGAAACGCAAGAAAAAGAACTCCTTCAACTTATTGCAACATTAAATTCTGATCCCAAAATTCATGGTATTTTGGTACAGCTGCCTCTCCCTGCTCATATGAATACAAATCGCATAACACAAGCCGTTGCTTTCCAAAAAGATGTTGATGGTTTTCATTATATTAATGTAGGAAAACTCGCGGCAAATGCACTTGAAGATGCAATTATTCCCTGCACTCCAGCTGGTGCCATGATGATGATTGAACAACACTGTGGACGAGATTTATCTGGACTTGATGCTGTCGTTGTTGGACGCTCTAATATTGTTGGAAAACCTATGGCTGCCCTTTTAACAGCAGCCAATGCCACTGTGACAATTGCCCATAGTCGTACCCGTGACCTTGATGATGTGTGTCGAAGCGCTGATATTCTAGTAGCAGCTGTAGGCCGCCCACAAATGATTAAAAAAGACTGGATAAAAGATGGTGCAATTGTTATTGATGTCGGTATTAACCGCGTTGCTGCACCAGAAAAAGGTATAGGGAAAACACGTCTTGTTGGTGATGTCGATTTTGAAAACGTAAAAGAAAAAGCTGCTGCGATCACCCCTGTTCCAGGAGGCGTTGGACCAATGACAATTGCCATGCTTATGGTTAATACACTCAAAGCCGCCGCGCGATCACACAATCTGCCAATACCAAAATTCTAAAAATTGTAACAATTCCTTGTATATATATGATTCAGCTTATTTATTTTTGCATTTTTCATGTCATAAAAACAGATGCCCCTTGATCTGCACGATTAACGGATTGACGAAAAACATGAAAAAGTTCGCGTCCAACACCATGTTCGTTTTTTGAAAGATCCGGAGATATGATTTTTCGCGCGTTAAATTTTGCTAAATCCTCCAAAAGGGTTAATTTACCCTCATGAGCATCAAGAAAAACAATATCACCATCCTGCAAACGTGCAATGGGGCCATTATCCACTGCTTCTGGTGTCACATGGAGAGCAGCAGGAATTTTTCCTGACGCTCCTGACATACGCCCATCGGTTATCAATGCTACCTTTTGACCGCGATCTTGTAAAACGCCTAAAATGGTCGTTAATTTATGAAGCTCTGGCATACCATTGGCTTTTGGTCCTTGATAGCGAATGACAGCGATAAAGTCTTTATTATGCAACACTCCAGATTTAAAAGATTTTTGTAGTTCCTCTTGATCATTAAAAACAAAGACTGGTGCTTTAATCTGCCAATACTCTGGTTTAACAGAGGAAACTTTTATAATAGCTGTTCCCAAATCTCCTGATAAAACACGAAGACCACCATCAAGCTGAAATGGCTTTCTCCACCCCGCTAATACCTTATGATCACCACTTTCCTTAAGAGCCGCTTCACGCACCACATGACCATCAGCAGAAAGCTTTGCTTCAATTGCATAAGCATTGAGATCTTTACCAAAAACCGTAGAAACATCTTCATGGACCAAGCCTGCCTCGATAAGCTCGCGAATAATAAATCCCATTCCCCCCGCAGCGTAAAAATGATTAATATCTGCTAAACCGTTAGGATAAATGCGCGCTAAAAGAGGCACAACGGATGAAATTTCTGCAATATCATGCCATGTCAATTTAATACCGCAAACAGCAGCCATAGCAATCAAATGAATCGCATGATTGGTAGAACCTCCTGTTGCATTTAATCCTACAATGGCATTCACAAAAGAACGCTCATCAATGATCATACCAAGTGGACTATAATGATCACCAAGATCTGTCATTTCAAGTACACGTTTCGTAGCTTCTTTTGTTAAAGCATCACGCAACGGTGTATTCGCATTAATAAAAGAAGCTCCCGGCATATGAAGCCCCATCATCTCCAGTATCACCTGATTAGAGTTAGCTGTTCCATAAAATGTACATGTTCCTGGCCCATGATAAGAACGTGCTTCCGATGCTAGAAGTGTTTGGCGATCTATTTTATTTTCCGCGTAAAGTTGACGTATCTTTGCTTTTTCATCATTACCTTGACCACTTGTCATAGGACCAGCAGCTATAAAAATTCCTGGTAAATGACCAAATGTTAGGGCACCAATCAATAAACCTGGTACAATTTTATCACACACACCAAGATACAATGCTGCATCAAAGACATCGTGTGATAAGCTTATAGCTGTCGCCATTGCAATTACTTCACGCGAAAAAAGGGAAAGCTCCATCCCCGCATTTCCCTGTGTAACACCATCGCACATCGCGGGAACACCACCTGCAACCTGTGCAACACCACCAACCATACGGGCCGACTCTTTAATTAAGTGAGGAAACTTTTCAAAAGGTTGATGCGCTGAAAGTATATCGTTATATGCCGTGATAATGCCAATATTCCCAACGATATTTCCCTTCAAACGCTCTTTATCTATTGCACCACAAGCAGCAAAGCCATGAGCCTGATTGGCACATCCTAAAAAACTCCGTTTGGGGCGATGAACTTGTGCTTTTGCAATACGATCTAAGTAAATTTCTCGTGTTGATCGAGAACGTTCATAAATCCTTCGTGTAACTGTGGCAATTGTCTTGGAAAGTGCCATATTTCTCTCCCCCTTTCATTGTTTTTTCCCCTCATTCATTGAGAGAGATTACGTTTTATTCACCTTGTGTCGCATATTTTGATTCACTTATTTCATTTTCTGCAGGCGACCAATAAACCTGAACGAGATGAGGGGAATTACGCAAAATTGCCCGAATAGGCATTTCTATTTCAGACCCGTCTTGACAAGCTTCCTCAAAACAATCGCGTTTCTGAAAACCCTCGAAATGGAGAATAATGCAACGAGATTGCATAATAACTGGCAAAGTTAGTGAGAGTCTTGGCTCAACAGCACTCTTAGCATGAAGGGGTAAAACAAGTGCTTGTGTTCGCAGATCAAGCGCTTGCTTTAAACGATCAGCATCAGGAAAAAAAGAAGCCGTATGTCCATCACCGCCCATTCCTAAAACAACAACATCAAAGGGTTTAGGCAAAGTATTAATACGATTTGCCGCTGAAAAAGCAGCAAGTTCAGCAGTAATTGCTTTATGATAAAGCCCTACAAAACGCGCTTTTTCGGCAAAATTTCGTAACAAATGACTCCGTACCATATATTCATTTGAACGTTCATCGTGTGTAGGGACAAAACGTTCATCGACCAAAGTGATAATGATATTTTGCCAATCAATATCCGCTTTTGACAAATAATGAAAAAACAATTCTGGTGTTTTACCACCAGACACCGCTAAAACTGCTCTCTTGCGCTCAAGAACAGATACACTAAGCTCTGCAGCTACTCGATCTGCTAATGCCAAAGCTAAAGTCTGAGGGGTTTCAAAATCTAAACGGTCAATATTCATTCTATACATACTTATTGCTCTAAACTAAATTGTTCCATATACGCCCATCACGTTCCATGAGAATCGTCGAAGCAGATGGCCCCCACGAACCAGCTTTATAACTGTGAACAGGCTGTTTTATTGCTTCCCATCCCTCTATGATTGGATCAATCCAACGCCAAGCAGCCTCAACTTCATCACGACGCATAAACAGTGTTTGATCTCCACGAATAACATCCATTAATAAACGTTCATAAGCATCAGGATTACGTTCAGAAAATGCAGAAGCAAAACTCATGTCTAATGGAATGTGACAAAACCGCATACCGCCATAACTTGGATCCTTAATCATCAACCATTGTTTTACACCTTCATCAGGTTGGAGACGAATTACAAGCCGATTAGAAAAAATTTCATCTAAATCCACATTAAAAATATTATGAGGAATAGGTTTAAAAACCACAACAATTTCAGACATTCGCGTGAACATGCGCTTACCTGTTCGTAAATAAAAAGGCGTATTGGCCCAACGCCAGTTATCAATCTTAACCTTAAGTGCTACAAATGTTTCACTCTTACTCACTCTTCCCAGATCATCAAAATAAGACTCTACCGATATACCATTTGATAGACCAGAAAGATACTGCCCACGTACAGTATGCTGCCTTACATTATGGACATCAAGCGGTGTTAAAGAATGTAAAACTTTAAGTTTTTCATCGCGCACAGCATTAGCACTGTTGGTAAATGGTATTTCCATCGCAACCAAACAAAGTAACTGTAGCATATGGTTTTGAACCATATCGCGTAGAGCACCAGTGCTTTCATAGTATTCTGTACGCCCCTCTAACCCTAAAGATTCAGCAACGGTTATTTGAACATGATCAATATAATTGGAGTTCCATAGCGGTTCATAAAGTGTATTAACAAACCGCAATGCCATTAAATTTTGAACAGTTTCCTTCCCAAGATAATGATCAATACGAAAGATCTGCTCTTCATTAAAGGCGCTTGCAAATACATCATTAAGTGAAACAGCTGTTTTTACATCGCAACCAATTGGTTTTTCAATGATAATCCGTGTTTGTGGTGTCACCAAATCATTTTTTCCCAACTTCATCGCAATATCAGCAAAAAGTGAAGAACCAACAGCCAAATAAAAAGCTCGAATATCCGCTGAATCTTGTGATAGAAGGAGGGCTAAATCCTCCCACCCTCGATTTGAGGTAACATCAACAGAAACGTAAGTTAAACGTGCAAGAAAACGATTGAGTTCTGTTGAATTGAGATCTTTTGGATGGATATGTTTTTCTAAAGAAATGCGGACAAAATTTTGATATTCTTCACAACTTAAGGAAGTGCGCGAAACCCCAATAATACGTGTTGGCTCACTGAATTGCCCTGCACACTGACAATGATACAAAGCCGGCAAAAGCTTGCGCAACGCCAGATCACCATTGCCACCAAAAACAATACAATCAAAGGAAGAAACTGGAATAATTTTACGCACCATGAACTTGTTTATTTTTCTATTCGATTATGAAATCCCATATCACTTATAAAAGCTTTCATCATTAAAGCAGACAGATACTAAATAAGCCATTAATTTTCTTCATTTCAAGCAATGTTTCCATTAAAGGCGATCCAATAAAGAAAACCAACACATTGCTAAAAATATAAGCGGATAACGCAAAACGCGTCCTCCCGGAAAAGATGAAATCTTTAAGTCTTGGAAATAGGAAAAACGTTCATATTTTCCAGTTAACCATTCTGCGTATAATTTTCCTACGAAAGGAGCCAGCATAACGCCATGCCCTGAATAACCACCACAATAAGTCATCCTTGAGAAAAGTTGGCGAACATAGGGCATGCGCTCAACTGTGATGGCAACCGTTGCTCCCCACCGATGGCTTAAATTGATAGAATGTAATTGAGGATAAATTTCAACAATTTGCCGTTTTATACGTTCATCTAAATTTAGAGGATGCTTATTATCATAACTTTCTACACCACCAAATAAGAGACGATTATCAATGCTTTTGCGAAAATAGCGAACCATAAAACGGGAATCATCAACCGATTCCCCCCCTATAAGAATTGAACTATGCTTTGGTAATGGGTCCGTTGCTCCAATATAAGAGCGAATAGAAACAATATTTTTTTCAATAAAACGCTCCAGACCAAGTTTATACCCATTTGTTGCAAGTAAAACATGCTCTGCTGTTACACTACCTTTTTCTGTTATTACTTTCCAATGTGCTCCCTTGCGCCTTATGGTCGTTACTTGTGACTTCTCATAAAGCTTAGCACCAGCATCTTGGGCTCTTTTTGCCAACCCAATAATCAATTTTAAAGGATTTATATGGCCGGTATCCGCATCATAAATACCACCACAATAAAAAGTTGATCCAAGTCGCTCAAATGTTTCAGCCTTATCCATAAAAGTAAGCGCGTGATAGCCATAACGCTGCATCGCCTCAATATGCCGTTGATAAGAGAGAAGCTCACGCCTTTTATGAGTTACAGAAAGCTGTCCTCCTATCAAATCACACGGACAATTAGGCATTGCGCATAAAGATAAAATATCTCTTTTAGCTTCTTCTGCCAAATCAAACAGAGCCTTACTTCGCTCAAAACCATACTTTTTTTCTAATGTTTCTACCCATTGCCGTTGCCCTGTTCCCAGCTGTCCACCATTGCGCCCTGAAGCGCCGTCACCAAAACGTGATGCTTCAAATAAAACAACATCTACTCCAGCTTTGGCTAAATGATAAGCAGCCGAAAGACCCGTAAATCCGCCTCCAATAATGACCACATCACACTGTCTGTTTTCACAAAAAGAAGGATACGATGGACGTTCTCTTAAAGCATCTTCATACCAAGAAATTCCTGGAGAAATTGAATTATAATCAATCATCGTCATAAAATTTAAACATTCAGCAGGAGATATTCACGCTCCCACGGACTGATTACTTCCATAAAAGTTTCAAACTCTTGTCGTTTGATTGCAGCATAAGTACTGACAAACACATCCCCTAAAATAGCACGTATCACTGTATCTTGTTCAAACAAATTGACTGCCTCAATGAGTCCACGCGGTAACTCAATATTATCAGCGTTTACATTATTTGTCGCTGGCTCATCCGGCTCAATTTTTTGTTGCAAACCAATAAGACCACACGCTAAAGAAGCCGCAAGAGCTAAATAAGGATTCGCATCTGATGAAGGAAGTCTATTCTCAACACGCCGCGCTTGAGGAGCAGAACGGGGAACTCGAAAAGCTGTAGTACGATTATCATATCCCCATCGCAAATTAACAGGAGCCGAATTATCAGGGACAAGACGTCGATAAGAATTCACGTAAGGCGCAAGCATCACAAGAACCCCTGGCATATGTTTTTGCAATCCACCAATAAAATGCCGAAAACTGACACTTTCTTCACCATTTTCCTGTGTAAAAATATTCATACCGGTTTTCTTATCAACAACCGATTGGTGAATATGCATAGCAGAACCCGGCTGCCCTTGAATGGGTTTTGCCATAAAAGTTGCATACATATTATGTTTTAGTGCTGCTTCACGAATTGTTCGTTTAAACATAAAAACTTGATCCGCTAACTCAATAGGATCACCATGACGTAAATTAATTTCAAACTGACCTGCTCCTTCTTCATGAATGAGGGTATCAATTTCCAATCCTTGTGCCTCTGAAAATTGATAAATATCATCAATCAAATCATCAAATTCATTAACACCAGCAATGGAATACCCCTGTCCACCACCAATTGAACGCCCAGAACGACCAACCGGTGGAACTAACGGATAATCAGGATCGGGATTTTTTTGTACCAAATAAAACTCAATTTCTGGTGAAACAACAGGGCTTAAACCCATTTTTGTGTAAAAGTGAACCACCGTTCGTAAAACATTGCGTGGTGTGTAATCTACAACCTGACCATTTTGATACACAAGATCACAAATCACCTGTGCCGTAGGAGCATCTTCCCATGGAACAATGCTTAACGTAGAAAGATCAGGCTCAAGGCGTAAATCACCATCTGCTTTAGGATATTCAAAACCATGACCATCTTCCGGATAATCCCCTGAAATTGTTGTCATAAAAACTGCTGAAGGCAATGCCAATGATGTTTCCGATGTAAATTTTTTAGAAAGCATCATCTTGCCCCGTGGTACCCCTGCTTGATCAGGCGTAATACATTCAATATCCTCTACCTTACGAAAAGAAAGCCATTGTGAAACCTGTTCCCAATTATTCACACCACGTAACCTTTTGAGAAAGCGAGAGACAGGTTTAAAATTCTTACTTTTCGTTTGTTTACCATTTTTTACATCCATAACATACCAACTTTAAAAACAATTAAGTCCTATTCTTATTGTATCAGCCCCTGCATGAACGACACGAAAAAAAATTTATCAACTGATATTTTTGAAGAATACTATAAGATCCATCAAGGTAAAAGAACTTTGCGCTCAAAAAGCTATCCTATCACCATAGTGAAAAAATTGATATTGCACGCGATACATCGGTGCGAACCTTCTCCTTATATAAAACAGCGAGAAATACCATATTGTACGTAACCTAATTCCGATTCAAATAATCATATATAAGCAAACATTGGCGAGAATAATAAAGGCGAGATATTTAATTTCCTTTTGGTTGTAGCAATGCTTAATTAAAAGAAAAGAAACTTTTCTTTTAATATGAAGCAAGTTTTGTAACTCTATTGTTATCCACATAGAAGTAAACACCCTAGGATGGTGAGTAGCCTTTACAGCTGTGCTTACAAATACTCACCCCGCCGTAATATGCGTAAATGTATTTTCAGGATAAGACATACGCTCAGCATTTCCGACATGAAACTTAACCATCGTCTGCATAACAGAGCTATCAACCTTGTTCTGAGCGGATGGTACAGACTCTGCACTTATATCAATTCCCACCGCTTGACATTACACTTCGCACACAATATTTAGAGCTGAGAATCTAGTAGAGCATACCAAATCCAATAGATAGGATTTTTTGCTAATTGCGCCATGCGGGATCCAACATCTGATAGTCTCCAGCCCACTAGGAGGTGTGTTATTTATATCTAAAAAGCCAAAAAATCAGGATATGAGAACATAATAATATCAATTTCCTTTTAACTAACGTCCTTTATCGTCGATCTTCCACCATCGTAAAATCTATTTTGTATCAGTTGCTTTCACATACTTTGACTTATGACCTAGTGATACTGTGCAGATTGAGTACACATCCCCAGAGCCCAGATTGTAATTAAGTTCGTACCATTCTGCTCTTTTATAGAAAATAAATAACCATAATCTTCAGATATAATACGCCTAGGTTCAATAATTACCGTAAGCTTATGTAAACCACAACCCAATTGTGATAATGCCTCATAAATTTTACGAGGGTATTCGTCATTGATCGTCATGGCATCGCAGAACGCTGTGGAAGTCAGATATCTCTCGCCCTAGACTGATAAAACTTTTTTGATCCTTCAATGCGTAAATATCCTTTCCAGCCTTAGTTAAGGTGGATACTATTAACTCAGTTGAATTCAAATTAGAGCCCATATGCAAAGGCACCCCATTAAGCCTAATCCTATTGGATTCTAGCAAAGATAATGCGGCACGTAACTTCGCCGCAGTCATACCAAAACGCGATCTATCCCCGTTTGCCAGTACATGGCACAATATCAATGAGATTTTAGGTAATATGTCAAAATGGCGGGTAAGAGCGATGATATCATGTAATTCGATAATATTATCACACTGGACATTTATATGTTTTCTAATAGATAATTCTATCTCTTCTCGAAGTTTTACAGGGATATTAAAAAATGTATCTCTACCTTTAAAACCATCTTTTTGCGCTAATGATATTTCATAACCAGACGTAAATTCCAAGTCCCAACAACATAACAATTATGCCCCGCACGTCCATTAAAATACCCTGCTTTTTCTCTCTCTAGGCATTCATAGCACGACCAAGTCAAACAGGATATCAATTACAATATCAGACCATAAGGCTGCAAGAGAAAGTTTTTTTATATTTTTATCTTTACATTGCCTCTTAAACAAGCTAGCCCGTTCATATAAGAAGTTATATGTATAATACATATAACTTCTACAAAAGGAGGATTCATTATGTTCCGTGAAAATCTTTGGTAATACACTCGGGTGATTGGGTCACCAGTCGCCCGTCAATAATATAGTGCGAGTTAAGAAATTGGGGGAGGTAAGTTATGCAACTCGTGGATCATCCTTTTGTGAAGTTCGATCAACTCAAGCCGATTTACAACTTCACATATCCGTTATTTCGCACTATTTCAAATGAATTTTACGATTACCTAGACTTTAATAAACTAGCGCACAGTAAGCAGATTCCACAAGCGCGTACCATTTCTCTTTATTTGCATATTCCCTTTTGCGAAACCATCTGTTCCTTCTGTCCCTTTCAGAAAGGGGCCTACAAGCACGTTAAACAAATCGAATCTTATATTTCAGCGCTTACCACAGAGATCAGAAACAAAGGAAATTTCATTCGCTCGCTTAGAGGGGCCATCCGCAGCATCTATATAGGGGGCGGCACACCGTCGCTTTTGTCCGCAGATAATATCCGACACATCGGAAAAGTATTACATGCCGAATTTGAGCTCTCTTCCTTAGCCGAATTTACACTGGAAAGCGAACCGACGAGCGTCACACGTGATAAACTTTATGCTGCCCGTGAGATCGGCGTTAACCGGATCAGCTTCGGTATACAGAGTTTCATTGAGCGTTTCCGATCATTGTTTAACCTCATCTCGACACGTGAACAAATCAACAATACCGTGGCTTGGTCACAAGAGATCATTGGACATGTCGGTTTCGACCTACTATATGGCATGCACAGCCAGCAAGCCGAAGAACTATTATACGATTTGAAGCAAGCCAGCGAGCTTCACCCTGAAACCATCAACCTCTATGCAATCAACAATCTGGCTATCACGTCGCAACTGCATAAGTCTTACGCACAAAAAGGGCTAAAGCCATCCAGCCCACAGCATCGACAGATGCTTCGATTATTTAGCGATATCGTTATGCGCAGCTGCGGCTATGCGCCGTGTAATGGGCATTCCTATATCAAAATTGCCAACAACACTCCTCTAACGCTCGCTAAAACGAGTTCAGCTAATTATTTCCGCTATCACAAATATTTGCATGGTTATCATGACGATTATGTGGTTGGCTTCGGGGCGTCAGCAATGTCGATTCTCGGCTCACTCGTCACACGAGCCAATCCCAGTCGAAGCGGATACATTACCGACATACAACTTAAAGGCAAATCCAAAGTATACTACAATTGGGTATCAGCGGAGCAACAAGCCTCCAAGGCTTTGTGTATGCGGCTACCTTATAACGGTATGCCAAAAAAGAAAGAATTGACTGGACCGCACTTCCCTCTTTCGTATACAATAACCTACAACAGCTCATAAGTGCAGGTCTCATCGCAGAAAGTAATAACGATCTCCAGCTGACTCAGCGTGGTTGGCAATGGTATTCCAACCTTATGTATTTTCTTCTACCTCAGGAAGACAGAAATATCTTGGACGACTATGTCGCAAACATGCTAAATACAACCGCCGTACTTGATGGAACAGCGGAAACCTGTGTGGTATCTTAAGGAGAACAGAATGTTCACTCTTTTTGCCAATAAGAACATACGCTATTTTTGCCTAACCGTTAGTCTTCTCGCCTTACTCAGCGGTGCTTTGCGCACTGCCATACCGCTATTAGCAAGACAATCTGGATATGGCGTAGTCGGAGTAAGTTGGGCGCAAGGTCTCTTCTCATTAGCGTGGCCAATTTTCGGCATCCTTGCAGGCGCTTTACTTGATCGCTGCGACAAAATAAAACTTGCCACCTCGGCTCTCCTCATCTTCATGCTACTGCATATTGTACTGTTCGTACTGCTCATGATACAGATTGCTCCAGCCGAACAAATTTTCTTCTATGCAACCATTGCTGGATTCATCGTCGTTTCTGCCGAAGCTTATATAATGACGATTCCACCACTTATCATGGAGGGAGAGCGATTGATGACCTTCTACTCAATTGTCTTGTTTTTAGATTTCGGGGTCTCCTATTTTCTTGCCCCTGTCATAACAAGCAGCATTTTAGCGCATAGCACACTGCTATTTCTCGGCCTGTTAATCGTGCTTTTTATCACATTGATTTTTACCGCTCGCCATGCTGTTCCGACATCGCCAACACCTGATAAAGAAAACATCACTTTCCGTTATATCATTGCCGGCTTTCGTTTCATTTTTTCAAATCGGCATCTTACCTCCCTTACATTACTCACATTCTTTCTATCGGTGGTATTTGGAGCATTCCTAACCTCATTCATCTTCTTCGTTACCGACAGTCGGTATCTGGGCCTACATAGCAGCCAATATGGCGTGATGTTTGCAGCCTACGCGCTTGGAACAATGGCAGGTGCCCTATTTGCACCGCGTATACGCTATGCACCGGTGCGCCTAGCTGTTCTCACTGACGGTTTAGGAACTGTTGTCTTGCTTTTGATTCCAGCCTTTTCAAAAAGTGCTGTCGTCGTATGGGGCGTCACCTTTATCGCTGGCATTGGAGCAAGCTTATGGTTTATTGGTGTTACCGCCTTCAGGCAGCGCCTCACACCAAAGCAACTTCTCGGGCGAGCTAATTCTGCTTTTCGAGTGATAGGCTATGCTGGAACGCCGGTCGGAAGCTTTTTGGTCGGCGTCCTTGGTTCTTTTATATCATTGCAGTTTGCTGCCACCTTTATCGCTGGGCTCCTATTGGTGGCTATCGCGATAACGCTTCCATTTCTTTGGCAGGCTGATCATATAAACACACCCAATCCTGCCACGAGGTAACAGCTGCTTTTTAAAAAAGACACGGTCAAAAAAGGCACACATACCCTATTACGCAATCAATTGATCTATTCTTTGGACGAGAAAATTATCACCATAATGGCTGATAGAGCCAGCGGCACTATAGAAGCAGCCAAACAAACGCTAAAGACAAAACAGCCCCTTTACGTTGCATTGGGCGATGATCCAACGCCTATATGAAGGATGCAGAGAGCTTATAGCGTACGAAGTGCAATTCTTAACTAAAAACTCCGCCCTAGCAATGCCTACTTATACTCCAGTTAATCCGTCACCCGTTGGACATCAAATGCCTCACCCCTTTACTGCTCCTCAAAATACATTTTGCTGCACTTACGCGCCGTATTCTTCCTTTGTAATTAGCCGTATTCTTCCTTTGTAATTAAAAGAGCAGCCCTCCTTTCCTAGTTTAGGATCTCTGCCTACACAACGCAGCAACAGATACGACCATATATGCAATCACGCCTTAGGACCTGCATAGTAGAAAGCTTAGTTCGAGAGATTCATAAAGCCTATATCCCAATAAATTTGCCGCCCAATCCATCTTTTAAAAGGGCGGTTTTATATAAACCGTTAGAGTAAGCTATGAAATCCTTAGGTGTATTAGAAATAATTGACGGTTTTTACCTCAGACCAATGTTGATTGACTTTTACTCGTACATATACGCAAGCGGTGCTACTCTTTTCTTAGATAGAAAGGACATAATCGTTACCATCTGACCTATTATTGTTTGAAAATAAAGAAAGAGTATCAGTGCAACTGATGATATTGAAGAGCTATCTCATTATGTAGCTGTACCTAATTACGGCATTGGGAAGCTAGACACGCAATCACCCATTTCTGCGTGCCTTCTGCACGATATTCATAAGATTTTATTACGCGGTAAACGCGGTACGTCCAAAAGCCTTAGCGAATTTCGCAAAGCACAAAATTAGCTTGGCGGTACGCAACTAAAGACAGCGTCATTCGTGCCGCCCACTCTTACCACAGCCCCCACTCTCTCTACCACCATCCCCGCTTAGAATCGCGCCAACTCATCACCGGTACCTCGTTAAATACCACACCAGTCTCAAGGGCGGTAAAATGCGCCTTGCTGCATTTAATCTTCAGCATTTCTTTAAGGCGCAAATCAAACTCGCTATTCTTTCCTTTTGTTTCCAGTACAAAATAAAGCTTTTGCGCGCCATCTCACTCTAAAAAAACCACCCAATCAGGCGTATAAGAACCAATGGGAGTGGCTATTTTAAAACTTCTTGGCAGTTTAAAAAACAATCTTACATCAGAGTCATTATCGAGATTTTGCGCAAACTCTTTCTCAATACGGCTCTCACAAATCTCATGATCATAAATACTTTTCTCATTGACCACCGTCGGCCCTATGATCGCCTTTTCCGACCTAATTTTACAGATGTAGAATCAATCTTATTATGATGCGCACATCCAGAGATTATTTTACCCTCTGCATTAGAACCAAAAACATGAACAATACACAGAGGCTTCGGTAAGAAGGCCAACCGCTCAATCTACACAAAAATACATGTGCAGGCGAATGCCCTCCATAATATGCAATATTTCAAGCCCGTCCATAGTGGTACCCTTTTTAAAAATTGTGTCTATGGCTTATAATAATCTCCAAAATATACATTTAGCCCTTGTCTGAAATAGCTCAATTTTGGATTGATGAGAACGAAAACGCGCTGCGATAATCACGTTGTTCAGCCCTCATGACCGGCAAAAGGGCGCCAATATTCCTGTACCACCAACGACTAACTAACGGTATTTCTTATCATTTTTGATCATATCCTCCACCCTTATTATTTTAAAATTTATACATTTCATCAACAAGATGTGCGCAGCGAGCCCGTACATCTTCGCTGTTCAGTCTCCATGTACGGCCTGCGTTCTCAGACACAAAATCATCTTTAGCCGAAGCAACTTGATATTGCAGAGCTTGTCCATAAAGCGTATGCACAACTGGTACCCCATAAACATCGTATAGTATATAAAAAACACAATAAAGTCAATATGTTGCTTGCAATTATTTTATAAGAATCCACTTAAGAATCCATACTTTTATACGTGATTCATTTGACCATTTTTTATATAAGATTGCCATGGATGAATAGACTGTAAAAAGCAAATCATGATGCAAATATTATAACGCATGTAAACGTTCAAATGAAATGAAAAGCAGATATCATTCATAACAGTTCATAAATTTTATGGTACGTTTTTATCACAGCACAAATCACATTATTTAAAAATTTAGTCGTTTGAAAATATCGATAACATAAATTGTATAGGTTTAAAAAATGGTATGAGTTTTGCTCTTTTTTGAGCTAAACCTTCAAAGGAATAATCGTTTGAAACGGTCATAAGCTTATAGGTTTAGTTTATAAAGATTGCATAAAAGGATTTAAAGACAAGATCGATTTTATAACCACGGTATTTTTTACCGAGGTAGGAAATAAAGGTCATGAAATTCAAAACGCTATATCTCATGAAATGAAAAGCCTTTTAATGAATAGATTGCAGGCTAGTCTTTAAGAACGGAACTATTCGCTTCCACAAAAAAATGGAGGCAAATAATGCCATGGCAGTAGAATAACTATCTACTTTAGATTTGGTACTAAAAACGTTTTAAAAGTTATAGTTTAAAAATACGAAACCAAATGAGCTCTTTCCAAATTTGGGGGCAGCTATTAAGACAAAGATAAGCAAACAAACTTCAAAACCATTGTAACATCATAAGGTATGGGTTTTTACTCAATTTTGAGTCAAAAGCTGTAATATTTAAGAATGCTTTATTCTAAGATAACATCTCCAAAATGGACCGGCTAATATTTAAAGAAATTAGGTTTTAATGAAAAGTACAAATACGCTTATGAGAACCTCTTTAAATGCACGTTTAAACGTTTGAAACATAAAATGAGATCTTTATAAGAAACGTTAAAACTTTTTTTATTACAGTTATAACTTAGTTATCATTTGCTCTTAAGAACGTTTCATTTATGAAAAACGAAGATCTAGATTTCACAGCAGAGCAAAATCTTAAAAACCTTACACTTTATAAAAGCGTTTGTTTATTTATCTTATGAAAAGCTGCTTTGTAAAAACCAACGCTCGTAAATGTAAAAAGAACGTTTTTTACAGATATTTATTGAATATGCATTTGCTTTTGATTGGATTGTTAAAGCTACCGAGCATTTTGATTTGTTTGATACGTTTGATAGCCATAACAAGCGTTTTATAGGCTCTGTAATTCAAATGAGTGAGTAAAAATCAAACGCATCATTTACATTCCTTTTGATAAGTTTTCATATCTCTAATAGAGTGCTTGCAATATGATACGTTTTGTATATATGCATTCATTACTCCATTGTGGATGATTCATTTTAATCAATAAGAAACGCTATTTGAAAGCCGCGTCATATCACTTGACACGGCTTTTTTATGTTACTCTCTCTTTTATGATATGTTTATAGCAATGCATTTTATATGCGTTTATAACCATAAAGAATGCACACCCCCATGTCTCTTTTTATTCTGTTTTATCAGTTATATTGACAACATTATCTCTTTCATACACCTCACAATTTTTTGGAACCAACCTTACTTTGCTTTTTTGTTGATTTTTGCATTGCCATAAGCACGCCCCCAGATCGTTGCACAATATGAGATTTTAGCATTGCCATAAACAGAGCCATAAATCTCACAAGAGCCACTCACACAAGCATTCCCATAAACCTTGCCATAAATTTTAGCACGACCATTAATAACAGCATAATTATAAATTTTTGCATGGCTATAAATACAAGCCAATCCAGAAACCTTGGCATGACCATAAACGCGTGCATAACTAAAAACCGTAGCATCATAAGAAACATGTGCATGATCATAAATATGAGCATCAGCAAGAATGCGGGCACTACCATTCACATGAGCATTACCATAAATATTGCCATAAACATGAGCATTGCCATAGACAAAAGCATGGTCATAAACTTTAGCATATTGAGAGATAAAAGCTTTTCCATAGACCTCAGCATTGCCATAAACTTGACCACAGACTTGAGAAAAATGGCGTATTTTTGCATTTTCATACACTCTTGCATGACCATAGACACAAGCCTCATCATACACCCAGCAATTACCATCATGAGAGAGGTTATCTTCCTTTTCAATAAAGCCACCCAAGGCACCAGCCTTAACATCAGCAAAGTCTTTTAATGCTTTAATGCGATAAAGGGTATGATTATTAATTACACGCGTTTCATTTGTGAGTGCAAACTTCTTTTGCATGAGCACAATTCCTTTATAGAGATTTAAATTTTTAAATGAGATGTTTAAAGGAGGGCGCCCCCGCCGCGCCCGCGCGTGTCATTTACGCAGCATCACTTTCATATTCGCTGTCATTATCATCGTCATAATACCCTTCAAAATCAGCATAATACTCATGACGATAATAATCATCTTCGCTCCCAAACTCAGGATATGCATCATCACAGATATCTTCATTAGCTGTTAAAGAGGCATTGCTATGAATATAAGAATTCCCTGAGATAAGAGCATCACAAACCATGGCATCATCAAAAACACGTGCATCATCACAAATATAAGCAGAGCCACTTATTTTAGCATTGCCGCCGACATGAGCATTATCACAAATCACAGCGTTATCGGAAATATGAGCATGATCAGTGACACGGGCGTTATCATAAATTTGTGCATTGCCTTCAATTACAACGGCGTTGTTAGCATGCGCATTACCAGACAGCTTTGCATTGTCCTTTAATGTCATACCTTCAAAAATAGCATTCCCATAAATTTGAGCATTACCATAGACATCAACAAAAAAGCTTTTTACTTTAGCATTTCCAAAGACGCGTGCATTTTGAAAGACCCGAGCTTTATTATACACCCAGCAATTACCTTTATGAGATAAGTTGCTTTCATTTTCAATATACCCCCCCTAAATCGCCTTTTTTGACATCATCAAAATCTCTTAAGGCCCTAATTCGAGTTAAGAAATGACCATCGATATATTCACAATCATCAATAAATTCGTATTTTTTTGCAGGCTCTTGTTGATTAACAGACGCGGTTTCATTCGCAACCTTTTCGCTACATGTTTAGTGTTTTCATCACTTGGTTATTTATATAACAAAATACGTATTTATTGTCAAACAATATTTTATCTTTTTTATGTTTTTTTTATTTTTTAAATACGTTATGTATTGATAATATCTTATGCTTATTAATTGCTTCTTTTATATTTATATGCTTTTAAAGCTATATTATAGGTTTTATGAAACGATTGCGTTATTTTCTGAATCTATACATTTATAATATTTAGAAACGCTCTCATAATGCGTATTTTAAACTTTATAACCTATCAATTTTGTCACTAAATGATTTTTAAGATTTCTGTTAATTTCTTTTAATAACACATTTTAGACTTAACAGCCTTTTATAGGGACTGTCTTTATAACAAACGATTTCATTTGCATTTTTGTATTCTCTATAGCTGTTATGTTCTTTATAGCCATGGCATCATTTTTCATTTTCATAAGAGAAATGATAAATAGGATAATTGCGATTTATTGTCTGTTATGAAAACACTTATGAAAACATCTCAATAGAAACTGATCATTATAGAGATGAGCAAAATCCCTTTTAATAAACTTTTGTCAGTCTTGTCAGTTCTTTTTAGAACCTATATCATTTTTTTCAAATGAGAAAAATTAAAATCATTATATTTCAATAAGTTAAGTTTTATCAATTTTTCAAAAAAACAACCTATATCAATAGTACAACCTATAAATTCAACTAATGCTCTATGTTTTGTAAGGTTTTTGGGGGGGTAGAAACCTTCAAAACCTATAAGTAATATAAGAATACATAACCCTCTTTAAACAAAGCTTTTGAAAAGGATAAAGCTATCATTTTAAATTACGGTATAATCTCTTAAAGGCAATCCAAATAAGAGTATTTAAAAGTGCAAATGATTTCTTTTTAGAATAACGCATATAAACACTCTTTTTAAAGATTGTATGTAATCAACTTAACAAGAGAGGTATAGATTATGGTTATAAGCTCTATCCCCCTTGTGAATTTAGCATGCCTATCATGTGAACATGCTTTATAAGTTATTCAGTTTCTCTTAGTTCTAATTTTGGTAGGTTCTTAACGATTTTCATTGTCTCTAAACTTACGGTAATAACCCTCTGAAATAACTCTAGAGGGTAGGCAGGGTTGCCAATGGTTTCAACAGCATAGCGATTAGCATCATTAACAATGCCACTCTTTTTATCAGTCTTTACACATTGACGCCCCATAACCCATTCAAGAGCGGGTTTACCATTAACGATATACGCATAAGCTTCAAGAGGGATATCTGTTATTGTGATATTGCTATTATAAATAAAGTTGATTTATCTTTCTCTTTACCTGCTTTTGCGAATTTCATTTCAGTTACATAATCGAATTTCTCAGGATTAGAGATTTCTGTAACTTTTGGATTACCCTTTTTAAAAGTCACTGGATAAGGTTTTACATCTTCATAATTCACGTGCAAATGATCCAGTTCACGCCCTGTTACAACAGGGCTCCGTTTTCATATGAGGGGGTTAATTCTTATCAAACGAATCAAAACGAAGATTATTAAATCCATTTTGAATGAATAGTGAGAAAACTGGAAAAAATGCTAAAAAAGCCGATAATTTTTTCAAAAGGGTTTTTAAAGGTACTTATCCACAGCCCATGACACGGGGTCAGATCAGCAAAATAGTGAAATTTGCTGTTCGTTTTATGGAAAAAAGACAAATTTGATATGTACATTAAAATATCATAATGATTATTTTGATAGGTTTTATGAGTCATTAAAATAATCTAATTTGTCAGTTCAATTTACAGACACAAACTGACAAATATATATTATTGATTGTATTTAAGGTTGTATTGTCGATATAGGTTGTATCGTTAAAATACTAACATATTGAAATATAATGTTTTTAATTTTCTCTCATTTAAAAAAAATAATATAGGAGCTAGAATGAACTGACAAGACTGACAAAACTCTTCTGATAAGGTCACTCAGATCATTTGCTTTTGGAAAAAAGTTCCTTGATGAGAATGCCATAAAAAGAGTTTTGCGTGGTTGTCTTAAAGACTTCAAAAGAGATTTCTTTATTGTTTTATGCTGTTGTTTTTAACCAAAGGATGCCATTCATACCGTCTATCAGGACGCCGACCTAATTCATTCCCCTCTATAGGAAATTCACGAATATAGTTACAACGACATAAAAGCTCTAAAGCTTGCTTAACGATTTGATTATCTTTTAAAGAACTCCAACATCGTCTATAGATATCTCTTGCTGTAAAAACATCGGGTCAATGATCACAGCGTTCAACAATCAATTTTGCACGCTCTGCTGTTACTGTATCCCCCGCCGCATAAAGTCTTTTGACATGGCTTAACAGATATTTTTCCAAACGCAAGGCTGTTGTAATGGCATAGAGTCCAATTTCAAAACGACCACTATCAAGAAGTTCAAAAATCAACGCAAGGCTTGCTATGGTCTTTGGCATTTTTAAAAGATGCGATTGTAAGCTTTCAAAAAGGTTATTCTCTTTAGCTTTTTTAAAAATCTTTTGCATCCACTCACGAAAGATCTCTTGAACATCAGCAGAAAAACGCATGACAAGCGGATGTTCAGGAGAACCAAGGGGTTTATATCATAATGAGAACGTATTAAGCTAAGAGGAGATGCCAAATTCTCAAAGGAGAAGTGCAATGCACCTTTACGAGTTTTTTGGACTTCATGATTTTTTGTACAACATTATGCCCCCCAAGATTATGTGTCCTTAAGCAGCTACAGTCGTTGATACAATATCCTCAGCAAGCATTTGTTCATCTTGCACATATATTTTTAGTATTTTTAATAAAATTTTTTGGAAGATTTCTTGGTACGGCACGCGATACATCAGTGCTAACGTTCTCTTAAAAAACACACAGATAATTAATCAGCTTCAAAAAACAACCTTACCAATGAAGTCTAGCTAGAGGGTTGCATGCACAACGCAATAATGGCACACTGATTCCCACAAGCGTGCTTCACATATTGTACGCGTAGCCTGTACAGAGTCTACCGCTCCTAAATACTCAGACGTAAAAACGTAATGCTACTGGATCGTATAGTGACCGCAGTTGCACCCTTAAACACCGGTTCCTACCCATATCATAATGCTTGACAAAAGCATCATGCCATCATAGCAACGGCTTTGCGTAGGGGTTCCACAACATAGTTCTATAAATTGTTGACGCATTGCCAAGCTAACAGTTTTCTTGCCCACCTACGCCAATGAGACCATCACTATCCTCTTTTTGAATCGTAAAACAAAATGATTTCCCATGAGCGATAAACCATCTGCTCAAAGTCCAGCTAGCTCAAACTCATAGCATTCTAAACCTTTAGGCTCGCTCTTCCCCCAAGGGGGCATAGTCAGATATATCACTTCCCTCACCTCTTCACGCGCTGGGATAAAAAAATCTGAAACTACGAGGCAACGCTGCATTTGTATGCAGCGTTGTTGTTAGGAATAAGCTTCTATTGAGATAGTTCTAATGGGAAGCACCCACAGCTAATGGTATAGGGATTAATTTGGATTCTTTCGAAATGCTATATATAAATTTAATGTGCCGCCCCACAACACACCATCAGTGAACCCACTTAAAAGACCAAAAAGAAGGTTAAAATCAAATGCATATTTCAAATCAGGTACAACCTTGAGAAAAACAATCAATGTGAATTTGATGACAAAAGCGATAAGAATAAATGTCAGCGTCAACGGCGTACCAGGCAGAATAATGAAATCCGTTCCCTCTTTGATTTTTAAACGCGCAGTAGCACGCCAGAGCAACCAGCCAACGCCAAAGCCGATCATCAGCCCTGCCAACATTGCGATTGCTCCCCAGCGTGGGAAGGCCAGCTGGTTAATCACATCGCTTGCGCCCAAAAAAAGAAAGACTAACGGCAAGAGAAAAAGGCGGTAAACCTTCGTTTCCCTATCTTTCAATGCGATTATTCCCCTCGCAATGAGAAAAATAAGCAAAATCCAAGCCCATAAAGGGGTTCCGGTCAGAATGTTAAACAATGACATATTATGCTCCATGATGTTTGATGCGATAAAAATATTGCATGATGTTAGGAAGATATTTAGAAAAAAGAATACCAGTACAAATTAAACCCATAGTGATTAACCAAATCTGGGGGGGGCCATGTAAAAAAAGCCACTAGAAGACCATTGGCAAAAAAGATGATTACCCAAATCCATGTAATATATTTATTGATGAGATAAAATAGGATATGTTTGCGTTTTTCTTCAGAAACACCAGCACTGGCATAAAAAATGGTAAAGGGTTTCTTTACCAGCAAGCTAATCAATGAAACCAGAGCAAGTGACACATAGCAAAAAACTGTGGGGTAGTTCAGTAAAAGTGTAGACCATCCAGCGAAATAATTAACAAACAGGACAATAACTGTCAGAATGTTAGTAATCATCACGGGTTCTCCCTGCCGGACAATTTTAATATTCACAGCAATAATGAACAATAAAATCACAGTTAAGATGAGAGAGCGTTCGACCAGAGTTAAAAAGTTTCCATTGATAACCCAGGAGTAAATACTCCACGGAATAAAAGAGATTATTATGTTAAACATGGCGCATCCTCCTTTTTATATTTGATAGAAAACTTACCGCAAGTGCTTCGTTTTTTAGTTTCCGTATGAATATAAAAAACACCACCCGGTTCATACTCTGTATCCTGTTTAATGGTCAACTGATAGGTCTCTCCCGGATAAACTGCTTCAATGAACTTTACTTTTTTCAGCGCAACAGATGCGATATTTTTCGTCCTACCCTGCGTGGCTAAAGCCAGAACCATCTCAATCAATAGTGAACCAGGACATACGGCGCGGGAGGGGAAATGTGCCTCAAAAAGCGGGTGATGCGCATTAAAGGAAAAAGTACAAGAATCTCCGGTTACGGAGGAAATCTTACATAAATCGCCTAGTAATGGAAGAGCGACTTTCTGAGAACACGAGCCAAGGAAGCAGACCTTACTGACCATGATGATTGCCTGCGCAATAACGGCCTTTCCATTGTCATATGTGCTAGCCTTACAGTGAATACGGTAGGCCTCATTAATGCGTTCAATATGTCCTTCAACGCATAACCGATCGCTATCAAAATGGGTGGTAGAGAAAAACTGTTCAACCATGACAGGGAGATAGCGATAAGTGAGATCCGAGTTTTTAGCCACCACGGTGGCGAATCGAACTGAAAACTGATGCAAGGCTTCGAGTAACAAGCCCTGTTTCAAATAGTTATGGGCTAAATTCCAGTGAGAAATATTGATTTGCCCGCAAGCACGCATCGGTGTGGTTAAGGTGATACTCTGACATATACCCAAGAAATTTGGCTCGGTGCGATGCTTTATAGCCATAATTTGGGGACCTTTTTATATTTTTTTCTTAAATCCTTTGATGATAAACCGAAGGAATGAGCGCTAAACCGCGCTTGATAGTGCGCGAGAAGTATCGGCATACGACAAACGAAAAAAGCCAACAATCCCAGCTCAGGAGAAGCCCGATGTTTGCTCATGATGCTTGCAATTAGAAAATCGACATTGGGTTGCAGTCCTGTATTGTCTGAAATAGATCGCGCAAGCGAACTGAAGGGACGCATAGGCACCTGAAAGCGTGAAAAAAAGAAATCAACCCGGACATCCCGTTGCATAATCGGGTGACCAAACCCTGGCCAGGGTTTGTCTTTGCAATAATGCGTTACCGCCGCCTCAAGATTCCCGGCTTCAATCTCATTGAGGACACTAGAAAGTCGCATGATAGCATATTTGCAGGCTCCCATATGCGCGGGGCCAGTGGCACAAAACCCACCGATTAGTGCAGAAATGACGTCGCTCTTGGTACTGGCAATAAATCTTATCGTGGTGGTTGTGGGTGTCACAATACCAAACCCGCCCAGCAGTAGAGACATGCACCGGCAAAGCATATCAATATCCCAGTCGGAAGAAGCTTCCTTGCTAGTTAATGCTAACCAAAAAGCACGCTCAAAGGTATTGCAATTTTCGATCTCCGGAAAATCGGAAAACTGTTGGGAAGAGCGCGCCAATGCAATAATCCACGGCATCAGCAAGATAATTTTAAGACAACTACCGTCGCTTACGGGAGCCATGACCTTACCCTGAGCCGCCGAAACCTCAACTTGCGATAATAACATCATAAATCGCTGCGTTAAACTCAAAGATGGCAATGCATTGATCAGTTGATGCATCGCCTGCAGTTTGGCTGTAGGGTTCGTCTTTTGCAGTTCGGCGCTAGCATTCTGAATCAGCCGATCCATCTGTTCTTCATTAAGAAGGTTGCCGGTCAGTGCAAACCATGCGTTCTGCAAATAACGGTTTTCATCGGCAATATCAATCAAATTACATCCACGAATAAACAATACGTTATTATCTAAATCATAATTATCAATAACATCATCTGACATGATTTACTCCTGCTGCTCCGGTGACACGCTATAAAACCTGATGTTGACATTTATCGTATGCGAATTCCCTGATACAATTTCATTACACAAATTATCAAGTTGCATTACAGGACTCCCTTGCGTCATAAACTAGCAGGCATTTCCCTCTGGATGAGAAAAGCAAATCGCTATATTCGACGAGGGTGAGATTAATACGCCCGCGCTTTTTCATATAGGCTTCATAAATATCCGGCAAATGATAGATTTCCTCAGTTAGTTCGGACAAATCAAGGTTGTGAAATACTTCGCAGCAGATTTTAATATCCATAATCTCTTGTCTATCCGCGGATAAAGACAATACGATTTGAACAATCACATCGGGCAACCTTCGATTAATAATTTTGAATATTTTTTCATGGCTAATCAAATTTCCCATGAAATTAAAATCAACAGCATTGCGTTTAATACCTTCAAAATAGAGGTCACCATTTTCAACGGATAATGTGCCCATATCGCCCACGGAATATCTGATAAGTTTGCGCGAGACATCGGGATCCAGCGATGTCACTAGCAGCCCTCTCTTATCTTCATATTCAAAGAAGAAATCATCGCTGAAGAGCAGGTACCGATTAAGCCGCCCTTCGGCGGACATACCAATGAAACCGCACTCCGACAAACCATATAAACCAATTATCCGCAGATCGGCGCCCAGCATCTCGCGCAGATAGTTTTCATGCACACCCAGCATCGATTCACCGGTAAGACTACTTTTTTAATTGCCAGTGGAACCCCAAGGCTGAGCATAGCTTCAACGAACTGAACGATGGTGCTGGGCACACCAAACAGTACCGAAAGCCGTATTTCAGCCAGAAACTCGAAATGACTCTTCAGCAGCAGGGCAATATCGCCAACCGGCACGACATGTGCACGGCAATGTTTTACAATTTCACACGCCAAGTAGTGTAAAGATGAAAACAGATTAATCGTAAACAGGTTGCCAACAACATCCCCTGGGGAAAAAAATTGCCGCGCGCGCAGGTTACGAATTAAATTATGCTCTGATGAGCTGACCGCTTCCTTACTGGATTTTAGACGAACGCTGACCATTTTCATCGCCCCGGTGGTGCCGCTTGTAGCACCAAGCAGCATGGGTAAGTGTTCAGCCGCAGAGTCCAGTTGAGTCAAAGAACCACTATCACCAGTGGTCGAATAAACGCGTGTACTTATCCTAACCGAATCGCGAAAAGCAATGTAATCGAGTGCATGGCAGCCAGTTATTGCCGTTATACGTGGTTGCATTTTTGCATACATTTCAGCACAGAAATAATCCATGATAACTCAGACCTTTTTAATGAAAATTGCACAACCCAGAGCTGCTAGACCTTCTCCAAAAGTATCCAAAGCAATATCTTTTAAATAATGAAGATTACGCATTGTTTCACGCTTTTGTTTATTGCGTTCTTTAATGGGGTCACAACCCTCATGCAAAACAGAACGCCATTGATTTGCCAATTGACGCGCTTTTTTTAAAGAAACATGTCTTAATGCACCCAAGCCCATTTCGCGGCGCCGACCATGAATGGTATAACGATAAAGCCATTGAGCACCTCCATCTTTACGCTTATGAAGTAACAAGCCGGCACCATCATTATATTTGCCAGCTCCCAATGTTGCGACAGACCTCGCATTAAGACGGTTCATAAGAGCCATTTTTACTCCTTTCTTATACAGTTTTTACCCACACGCCAGCTCCGCTTTTGACGTGCAAGCAAATGGTTTTGATTGATTCAACATACACAGATTTGAAATGAGAGAATCCTACGTTATTCGGAGTTCTAATTCAATATGAATAACGCTAAATTATCATTATAATCAATACATTGTCCCAAATATTCACATGACAGTAGCGCATTTTTTGCTGTACTGCCATGAGAGAGAAGACCAACAGCTTTATCCAAAAAAGCATCACAATCTAAATTATCAAAAGCGTTCTTCAAAGTCTCTGAATAAGACCTGTGATAAACAGGGCTTGTAAGAATAACATCGTCAGCGTCTGCGATTGTTTTGACAAATGTATACACTTTAGCATCGCAATGGTAATAACTTATAAAAACAATAACTTTTTTAAATGACTCCTCAACGGCGTATGAATATAAGCACGTTTTTTCTCGTCATTTTTTAAGGTATTAAACTCTTCCAATCTACCGAACTTACTCTTAAATTGTAGCCGAATGATTTTAATAAACCCATATTATTTTAAAAACTCAACAAATAATATTGAGGCTACAATCAAAGACACTTCTTTTCAATATTAAGCAAGTTTTGTAACCTATATTGTTATCTCCATAGAAGTAAAACAGCCTCTATGGACGATGAGTAGCTAAGCCTTCACAGCTAGTGCTTTACAAGTGCTTTTATAACACTCACTCTGCCCCAAACATAGGATTGCATTTTATTAAATAACCCACGCGCATATAATTAAAGATAGAAACGATTAAGCTTGCACCAATCATGCCAAGCCAATAGCCAATAAAGCCATATTCAAAAAAATGCGCCATTAGCGCTCCCCCAAATAGGCCTAACCCCCAATAACTTATTGCTACAACAATTGTTGACCAAAACGTATCAAGCAAGCCCACAAGTATGCCATTGAGCATAGTACCTAAAGTGCCAAAAGCAAAAAGACAATAAAATGAACGGAAGCAACTTCCAAGAGAAAACAACAACGCGTTCTGAAGAAATATTAAAGATGGTTGTAAGGATGAATCCATAAGAGAGATAAACAATCCCTGATAAAAACAAGACATAAGCTACAGCAAAAACAGTGACACTCATACGCAATTGTTTTAGAGCCATATTATTCCTATCTGCTCTATACCACGCTGCTATTGTCGCGGCTGCGCTGGAAATCCCCAAAGCCACCACAGAAATAAGCATATCGAGACGCATCCCTATCGTATGCGCGGCCAAAGATTCGACCCCATAAACCGTAATCATGAATGCAATGAACGAAGGAAAGCCCTCCGCAATAAGAATACGTATACCAATGGGTAGCCCTACTCGCAGCAATTTTATTATTCGTGAAATCTCTAACTTTGGTCTCAAATAATTAAAGCGAAAAGAATGAAAAGCAGAATTGCGGGACAAAATTATTGCTGCTGCAATAACAATTAAAATACGGATCAAACTGCTCGCAATTCCTGCACCAAAGACACCTAATCCGCTTACAGAACCTATACCAAAAATAAGCGGCCAAGAGATAAGAAAATTCACAAGGATATCCGCAAGCATAACCCAGGTTAACGGCTTTGGATTACCAATTGCTGACAGTAATCCCCGGCTATTCACATAAAGATAAAAAAACACCACCCCTATAGCAGCACCACTATTATATTCCTGCGCTATATTGGCAATTGTCCCATCTTGGCCGAGAAAACACAAAATATTTCTCGTGTTGAGTAAAATGATCGCACTCATCATTCCAATCACAAGGGAAAGCCATATTCCTTGATCAAACCATGCCTTCAATGCATATCTATCTTGTCTACGAAAACTTTCCGCAAGTTTTGGTGCAACCGCGGTAATAATACCTAGCCCAAAAAACATAACAAAACTAAATATACTCAGAGCTAACATTGTACCACTCAAGGCTTGCACGCCTAAATACGCTACAAGCGCTGCATCTGTGAAGGAAATCATCATCTGAGAGATAAACCCAACAGCCAGTGGCATGCCAAGAGAGAGCAATTGCTTCATCACAACAAACATTGTGAAATACCCTTCCATATTGAAGGGCATATTAAGCTCGGATCTTTTAAACAAAACACATTGATTTTTTCCGTAAAGTCTTTCCATCACAAGTCTTGTGTAAAGGATGCATAATGAGAACGCATTAAGGTAAGAGGAGATGCCCAGTTCTTAAAAAAGAAGCGCAATGCCCCTTTATTGGTTTTTTGGACTTTATGCCATGCGTTTTTTTTGTACAATATTATGCCCCCAAGCAACTACAGTCATTGATAAAAGATCCTCAGCGAGCCGTTTGTTCGTCTTGTATATCCATTTTCAGTATTTTCAATAAAATTTTTTGGTACGGTTGGTGGGATTTGAACCTACGACCTCTGGTGCCACAAACCAGCGCTCTAACCAACTGAGCTACAACCGCATAAAATCAAATGTATCATAACTGTTCACGATTTCGTAAACATTTATTCTTTGCTTATGTGACATAAGGAAGATCAACAAAGTTTGCAAGCCCCTTTAAAAAAATCTCGCAATTTTTTGTGAAGAAAAAAGCGTTTTTTACAAAGGAAATTTTGCCCAATGCTCAATACTATGATCACGATAGCCTTTTATGTTATCAACTCCATCTTGTTGCATCATCTGCAAAATCTCTTGCAGAATAGTTATGACAAGATCTGGACCTTCATAAACCATCCCACTGTATAATTGAATCAAATCTGCACCAGCTTTTACTTTTTCCAAAGCAGTCTGCGCATCCTTTACACCGCCAACACCGATAATTGCAATCTCCTTCCCTAACTTTTGACGCATTTTTGCAAGCACAATAGTAGAACGTTCAAAAAGTGGATGTCCAGAAAGCCCTCCCTCTTCATTACTGAAGTGACTATTGCTAAGACCTTGGCGTGAAAGAGTTGTGTTAGAAACAATCAGCCCATTAAAATCAGAAAGTTTTATTTCTTCAGCAACATCATCTAATTCTTTCTCTGATAAATCAGGAGCAATTTTTAAAAAAATGGGAATGGAGAATCCATGCTTTTTCTCTTGCTCATTTCGCACTTGCGAAATTGCACTCAACAAAAGATGCAAACTTTCACGGGCCTGTAAATCACGTAAACCTGGTGTATTAGGAGAAGAAATATTAACCGTAAAATAATCAGCAACATCATAAAAATGAGTAATACCAACAGTATAATCATCAATCTTATTAACTGTATCCTTATTAGCTCCAATGTTAACTCCTACAACACCAGTTTTTTTACACACACGCAATCTGTTGTAAACAACTTGATGTCCGTCATTATTAAAGCCCATTCTATTAATAATCGCTTCATCTTCTTTTAAACGAAAAAGCCGTGGTTTAGGATTTCCAATCTGAGGCTTTGGTGTCACTGTCCCAATTTCAGTAAAACCAAATCCTAACCGAAAAATACCATCTACAACCTCTGCATTTTTATCAAACCCCGCTGCAAGACCAATAAAATTTTCAAACTCAAGACCAGCAACAGTTACAC
Source organism: Bartonella sp. AP11XZML (assembly GCF_042196445.1). Classification (NCBI taxonomy): domain Bacteria; kingdom Pseudomonadati; phylum Pseudomonadota; class Alphaproteobacteria; order Hyphomicrobiales; family Bartonellaceae; genus Bartonella; species Bartonella sp. AP11XZML. Next base: position 16,656 of record NZ_JBHIQF010000006.1, on the reverse strand, counting down.
ACAAACGTTTGTCGATAACCTTTTGACAACCATTTAATCCACTTTTCAGCCCAAGAATCGCTAAACCGTGTGCTTGCTCTGGATCCAACATAAATAAGGCAGAACGGCCAATACAACGAAAAAAACTCATCAATTCTTCTCCACAACATAAAAATGATCCATCGCACCTCACCTCTACCTTTTAACACAAAAGATTTCCAATCAAAGCAAGCATATTATCCAAATAATATTCCCCTTCTAGAAGAAAACTCATCACATAATAGCCATACATGTTTATATTGGTTATACTATGTAAAGAACTTTTTATTCTTAAAAAATGTTTCTCTTTTTCGACATTTTTTAAAGATTAAAATATGAATCCTAATCTTATAAAATTCAGCATGAATTGGAACATCAATGGCTCTTACCATAGTCATGGTTTTATGACGCCTTATGCAGGCACGCTCATAATTTTCTTAAAAATGCAGGCAAATTATCTCTATTCCCAAAGTTCCTTTGTGTAATATTGTTTTCAATAGAAACAAAGCTTGTTCTATAAAGCTATTTTTTCCTAGCATTTATAGGATACATAGTTCATAAAATCATCTAAATTCATACTATTGTTGCACTATTTATGAGCAACAGAATGTTCAATCAATTTGTACTCTATTGATAATCTGCGTTGTTTCCTTTGCCATTTCTGATGCGTTAAATACAATTTTGCATCTATTAAGTGCTCTGCCTAACATATATTTTAAGTAATGACAGTTGATTATTGAACTCAAACATCATACCAACGACTTCCAAACCAAAATGATCTTGCAAACCCTAGAGCTCTGCTATTTATAAACTGATACAATCTTCCAGCAGATGAAATGTGTTTCTTCCATCCGAATTATCGCCATTTTAGCTCATGTAACCCAATACAAATAGCTTTTAGATAAGCCATAATGCCCTCCTAATTGCTATTATCGCTTACTAAATTAAGAGGAATTAAATTATAAGTTTTACTCCTGTCTCATCTATCTATTTCTTCTATCAGTGCTGAAATATATTTTTTATTCCTAAATTCTCTTTTTATGACAAAATGTTATGCTAATATATGCACTTCATTTGAAAAGCTTTCTGATAGCTCAACTTTCAACACTACTCATTTTGTAGTATTGTGTAAAAATCTCTCTTTTTAATGTTATCATAAAGATCTTGAGGCAATTATATAAATTAAGCTACAGTTTTCTACTTTCTGTTGAAAAAGCAGATATAGTTTTTATCAAAAAAGCTTTTTTCTAGGAAATATTCTATGTACATTCAAATAGAGCCCTAAAGCTCTTTATTAAACCTTATAAAGTTCTTTGAAAATAATATTAATATCGTAATATAATCCTAAAAATAAAATCTGCCCTTTCCTTTTTCATCAAAAGCGGTAAGTAAATTACCGTATATCGCTTATATAAAGGGGAAAATGCAATGCTTAAAGAATTCAAAGAATTTGCCCTAAAAGGTAATATGATTGATCTTGCTATCGGTGTGATTATAGGGGGTGCTTTTGGTAGCTTGGTCAACTCAATTGTCAATGATATTTTTATGCCAATCATTGGGCTGATTACAGGTGGGATTGATTTTTCTAATATGTTTATTCAACTTGCTGGCGAAAAACAAGCAACATTGAGTGCCGCCAAAGCAGCTGGAGCAACCATTAGCTATGGACACTTTATTACTTTACTTATCAATTTTCTCATTATTGCTTGGGTTCTTTTTTTATTCGTTAAGGCTATGAATAAAATTCGTAGAAAAGAAGAAGAAAGCCCCAAAAAAACGTCTTCAGAAGAACAACTTTTAACAGAAATTAGAGATCTTTTGGCTAAGAAAAAATAATTTTATGCCAGATTTACATCATGGAACACGAGGAAAAAACATTTCCACAGTTGTTCCATGATTGGGTTTTGAGAACAGTAAAAATTGTCCCCCTCTTTCTTCCACCATTGCTTTACACATTGGGAGGCCTAAACCTGTTCCCATAAAAGCGCTATCACCAGATCGTCCATCTTTGCGCTCTACTTGACCATAAGGTTGCAGTGCCTGTATAATCTCTTCTTCGTTCATCCCTATACCATTATCACTCACTGAAATTTTTACACGTTCTTTTCTATAAGAAACGTGAACAATAATCTGTCCACCCAAAGGTGTAAAACGAATAGCATTGGAAAGAAGATTCCATATAATCTGGCGAAACACTTGTTGTGATACAGGAATAAATGGAACGTGAGGTGGAGCAACAATACGCATGATAATGCCGTTCTGATTGGCTTGAGTTTCAAGAAAAGCTATCGTCGCACGTAAACAAGATATTACATCAAATGTTTCAGAAATAAGGGAAGAATCAATCTGGTTATCGGAACCAGAATAATTTATCTTCGAGCACTCTAGTAATTGATTAATCAGCAATAATATATGTTTTCCAGAGGAAATAATATCGCGTAAATATCCATGATAGCGCTCATTTTCTATCGAACCAAAACGGCCTTCTCTCATAATTTCTGCAAAACCAATAAGAGCATTCAAAGGTGTTCGTATTTCATGAACAACTCCAACGATTTTATCCTCTTCTGCTTTTTTTTCTCCTGATGGAACTGTTTGTGTCCTATCACGCAACATAACAGCATAATTGCCTTGCTTTGCCAAAAATACAATCGTTATCAAAACGGTTATATTTTTATGATTTTTTGTCATTAAATCAGCGGTTTCACTGCGATTTAAAACCTGATTTTTTTCCTCCATACGGATTGATTTAAAATACTTTTCAACCAAAAGTCGGCTTTGCAAAGTAAATAATGAAGAGAATGGTTGTCCTCGTAGTTCATTTATTTCATAACCCATTAATGCTAAGGCTGCCCTACTCGCTGATTGAACAAAGCCCTCTTCATCCAACCATAAAACACCATCTGTTGCTGTATCCAACAATGATAAAACTGCAGCGGGCTCTTTTACGAGAGCTTGTTCTATAGCATTTACCGGCAATGTTTGTGCATATGGTAACTGAATAGCTGTTTCTTCAACTAAATTTTCTTCTTTTACCGATGAATTCAATTCATCACGCAATTGCTCTGCAATTTCACGAAAAGCTGAGCGTTCTATCTCCGTAAGACATAGCATTTCTGTTTCTAGCTTTTCATTTCTTTTTTCTTGGACTTTTTTTTGTATTTTTAAAACACCAAAGCCACGAAACCCCTTAAGCTGCTTTTTAACATCAAAAATTGGCAAAGCCGACAATTCAACATCAAGCCATTGTAAGCAACCATCAACAGGCCATTGAACAATCTCTTTACTCCAAGGCATAGCCGCTTCAATAAAACGACTGAGAACCAGATATCGATCATCATTAAATTGATGAGCAAGTTCATGAAAACTACACCCTAAAATAGAAGAAGAGAGAGGACCAACAACTTCAGCTAGCTCTTTTGAGACTTCACAAAACAAACCATTGTGATCGATTTCCCACGTAAAAGGCCGTGGCAAAAGCTCTGGTGTAAAACGAAAAGCTTCTTGCTGACATTTTAATTCATTTGTATTTAACTTTAACTCATCTGCTTTTAATGGCATAACTAAAACTAAAAAGTGTTGAATTTACTCTCAAATGAATAATGCTAATTTGTTTACAATTATCTATTCTGGTTAAAATAACTTGATATCTCATATCAATTGTCTGTAGCAAAATTTTGACTGTTTCATCAACAAAACAAGAATAAAAAGAAGCTTCCAGCTCTTGTTGCTTATTCACCCATTATATAATAAATCTTGTTACAATAATGGTAACATCTCCCTCGCATAAATAGTACTCAAAAAGAATACACTTATTTTACACATTCATGCGCCTTTTTTGAAAAGATATCTCCCAAGATCCCCAAGCTTATTTTACGACGTCATCTGTAAATGGTGTAATGTAAAAGTCCCTATAGAGGATATCAAGGCATTGTGCATTACCATTTTTATACTTATAAAAGAGCTGGTTAGCACCATCATTATACTAATTTCAGCCCCTAATGTTACCAATAGTTCTCGGCATTTGAAGGCATTCATACAAAGATCTTTCTTTCATTAGAATCGCTACAAAAGAAAAAATATGCTACCGCACTATTTTATTAAAAATTTTCTCTGTAAAAAAGAGAACACAAATTATCTGTCTTCATATAAAGATTTGTTTAATTTCTTTATATTCCAGATCATTTAGAAATGTTAAAATATCTCATAACCTCCTTTGATATAAGCTTGTTTACCTCATCAGAAGTCTTAATACAAAAGATCGCTTTTGCTTTATTACTCTCCATTTAAATTTTTAATATTATATAAAAAAATAAAACAAGCACATTTAAATAATAACTGTTAGATATTTAAAAAATTGCATATTTTTAAATGCGTTTGTTTATTTTCCTTCATTGAGTAAAATTTCACGTTTTCCAACATGATTAGCGGCTCCAACAATGCCTTTTTCTTCCATCCGCTCGACGAGAGAAGCTGCTTTATTATAGCCGATTGAAAGTCGGCGCTGAATATAAGATGTTGAACATTTTTTATCACGCATAACAATTTTTACAGCTTGGTTATAAAGTTCCTCACCCTCTTCATCAAAATTTTCTTCCTCAGAAATTTCAGCAGCTGAATCAGCAGAAGTATCCTCTTTGTTATCGTCTTCATTATCCGTTACCGTTGCTAAATAATCAGGTTTTCCTTGCATTTTAAGATGTGCAACGATGGATTCAACTTCTTCATCTGAGACAAAAGGTCCATGAACGCGCACAATGCGTCCACCACCAGCCATATGAAGCATATCCCCCTGACCTAAAAGTGTTTCAGCACCTTGTTCACCCAAGATCGTACGACTATCAATTTTTGATGTTACTTGAAAAGAAATGCGGGTAGGAAAGTTCGCTTTAATTGTACCTGTGATAACATCAACAGAAGGACGTTGCGTTGCCATAATAAGATGAATACCTGCCGCACGCGCCATTTGCGCTAAGCGCTGAATGGCATTCTCTATCTCTTTCCCTGCCACCATCATAAGATCAGCCATCTCATCAACAATCACAACAATATAAGGAAGCTGCGTGAGATCCATGGCTTCTTCATGATAAAGCATTTCCCCTGTTTCCTTATCAAAACCCGACTGAACAGTACACATGATTGTTTCGCCTTTTTGAGCTGCAAGTGCAACGCGTGCATTAAAACCATCAATATTACGCACACCCAACTTAGCCATTTTGCGATAACGCTCTTCCATTTCACGAACCGCCCATTTTAAAGCTGTTACTGCTTTTTTGGGATCTGTGACAACGGGTGTTAAAAGATGTGGAATGCCATCATAAACAGAAAGCTCTAACATTTTAGGATCAACCATGATCAAACGACATTGCTTTGGTGTCATACGATAAAGAATCGACAAAATCATTGTATTAATTGCAACAGACTTGCCTGATCCTGTTGTTCCTGCAACCAATAAATGAGGCATTTTTGCTAATTCTGCAATGACCGGTTCACCATTAATCCCCTTCCCCAAAGCAAGAGCAAGTTTAAATTCACTTTCACGAAAAGAACGTGTTTGGATTAATTCTCGTAAATAAACGGTTTCACGAACCGCATTGGGTAACTCAATCCCGATAACATTACGTCCAGGAATTACAGCAACGCGTGTAGAAATAGCAGACATAGAACGCGCAATATCATCAGAAAGATTAATAACGCGCGATGACTTTACGCCCGCGGCGGGTTCAAATTCATACATTGTTACCACTGGCCCTGGATGAACATGGATAACTTCACCCTTAATGCCAAAATCTTCCAAAACACTTTCCAAAAGTCCAGCACCACGTTCTAATGTTTCTTGAGGAATCATCGTACCTTCATGAAAAACAGGTTCCTGTAATAAGTTGATCGGAGGAAATTCATAAACATCACAGTCAATAGATTGAATATTTTGCATAAAAGCAGAATCATAATTACCTAATGGCATACGAGTAGATTGCAATGTTTTAGTTTTACTGTTTGCTTGCATCACAGAAAAATCTTTTGAATTCTTTGTGACGGCTTTGTTTATACAATCAACAGTATTATTGGCGACAGTATTATTGCTATTTTCAGTCTCTATACTAGCTCCTGCATCGCTTAACGCCCCTGTATTACTTAACGTATGAGCAGAATCTTCAACAGAAAGCTTAGAATGACTCTCTTTAGTAGTATCATTATTTGTATGCATTAAATCAGAAATTTTCTCAACGCCTCGCATCCTTTCCGCTGGAGATTCTGATGTAATTGAATCATAGAGTTGTGGAAAGCGGTATTCAAGAACACGGTAAAGAGCCGTTATTGACTCATCAAAGGCTGTGGGAATATCCGGTGTAATTTCATTTGTCGTGTCAATTGATATTCCATCCTCTTTTGACGTTTGAGTCTCCACATGTTCAAATATCAAAGATTCACACTCAAAAAATGCATCATCGGAAAGATGCAAAGCAGGTTTTATTTTTTGTAGCACATTTTCCACTTGTAATTTACGTTCTTGTTCATCCTCCTCAAGTGGAATATTTGCTGACGGCATATGAATAGCTTGTCGTGACAACTGCTTCAGAACCGTTGAATGACAAACTGATGTTTTATTCTCTATTGATTGAGGATTAATGACTTTTTTTGTCGAAAGAATATTGGTTGTTTTCTTGTTACAACGTACAATATCTGCATCTGTAATTTTTTTTTGATCTTGCTTCGTAAAAATTTTAAACTGTTTTGCAAAAACTGGATCTGTTTCTATACGACGACGCAAAATCTCAACTTCTGGGGTTCTCGTGAAACGGACGTTTTTTCCAAGGGCAAATGCCTTTTTCCACACTTCCGGATAAGGAAATATCTCAGTAATCTTAACAGATAAATCTTCTCTTGATGCACCTTTTGTACCATCATCAGAAAAAGAAGACGTAGAAATAGATTTTGTTTTCGAATTATGCATGGCACCCAACAAATTTATAGCAATGAGAAAAATAACCTTTTCAAAAAGAATTCGTAGAAACTATCATACGAAGGTTAATAACCTTTTGCTGATGGTTACTTTTTAATGAAAAAAATAATGCCATAATGCATATTCATAATCTGCCTTTTGCATATTTACGATATAAATTGCTCAGTTTATGGTGTCACAGAGCTCGTATTTCATTTGTTTTGAAGAAAACTTCATGATAAAAAAGCTTCAAGAAAATTGTCTATGCCTCTCTTTCTCTCCCTTTTCATAAAAGAAACTAGTCTCAATAATACAATGAGCATTACTCTATTGAATTCTCCATGCTCAATTATCACGATATAATCTAATTTCTCGCGTTTTTATAAGATTATCCTTGTTATCCTCGTTTAAAAAGGCTTAGACTAAGACAATCATAATTACATAAATACAAATAGAAAAAAGGGAGTGAATTATGTTTAATAAACGGAATTTTTATATCAATGGTCTATGGGATGAGCCAAGCACTCCTCACGATTTTGACGTCATTAATCCATCAACAGAGGAGGCTTGTGCTGTCATTAGCCTTGGAAGTACAAAAGATGCCGATAAAGCAATTAATGCGGCTAAAGAAGCGTTTCAAAAATGGAAAACAACGTCACCAAATGAGCGTCTTGGATTTGTTGAAAAAATTCTAGAGATCTACGAAAAACGTTCCAAAGACATGGCAAAAACCATTTCAATGGAAATGGGAGCACCAATTGATATGGCGCTTAATGCGCAAACTGCAACCGGAAGTTCCCATATTCGCAATTTTATCGAAGCTTATAAAGAGTTTTCGTTCCAAGAAACTTTAATAAAGGGAAATGAGCAAGCAATCCTTCACTACGATCCTATCGGCGTCGTAGGATTAATTACGCCATGGAATTGGCCCATGAATCAAGTAACTCTTAAAGTTATTCCTGCTCTCTTGGCTGGCTGTACCATGGTGTTAAAGCCCTCTGAAATTGCGCCTCTTTCTGCTATGCTTTTTGCTGAAATTTTAGATGAAGCAGCACTTCCAGCCGGTGTTTTTAATTTAATCAATGGTGATGGTGCGACTGTCGGCTCTTACCTCTCTGCACATCCAGATTTAGAAATGATCAGCTTTACTGGTTCAACCAGAGCAGGAAAAGATATTTCGAAAAATGCCAGTGTAACTTTAAAAAGAGTCTGTCTGGAACTTGGGGGAAAAGGAGCGAATATTATCTTTGCTGATGCCGACTCAGATGCTATTCAACGTGGTGCACGACATTGCTTTTATAATAGTGGACAAAGTTGTAATGCACCGACTCGTATGCTTGTGGAACAGAGCATCTATGACAAAGCCGTAAAAATAGCTAAAGATATTGCAGAAACAACAAAAGTAGGACCAAACTACCAAGAAGGAAATCATATTGGGCCTGTCGTTTCAAAAAAACAATACGATAAAATTCAAGATCTTATCCAATCGGGAATTGATGAAGGTGCAACTCTTGTTGCAGGCGGAATTGGTTTACCAAAAGGAATGGAACGCGGTTATTATGTTCGCCCAACAGTCTTTGCTGATGTAAAACCTCATATGCGTATTTTTAAAGAAGAAATCTTTGGTCCAGTTCTCTCGATTCTTTCTTTTAGTACAGAAGAAGAAGCCGTCGCTTTAGCGAATGAGACTGAGTATGGTCTTACAAACTATATTCAATCGCAAGATCGCAACAAATGTCGTCGTATTGCGGAACAAGTACGCTCTGGTATGGTAGAAGTTAATGGACATGGATTACCCAGTGGAAGCTACTTTGGTGGTGTAAAATTTTCTGGGCGCGCTCGTGAAGGAGGACATTGGGGAATTAAAGAATTTCTCGATAGTAAAGCAATTTCGTACTGGTAAAATCTTATTAAAAACTTAATAGGAATCGTATGGTAATACAGAAAATAACGGATGAAGGTGCTCTTGGGCAACGTCTTGATCAGTGGCTCGCAAAACAATATCATGATGTGCTCTCACGTTCGCGTTTGCAAACTCTCATCCGTGAAGGCTGTCTTAAAATTGATGGTCAATTCATAAAGGAACCAAAAACAAAATTAAAACCTAACCAAATAATTGAATTGGAAATCCCTGACCTTCGTGATGCAGAACCTAGCGCTGAAGCCATTGCATTGGACATTCTTTTTGAAGATGATCATATCATTGTTATTAACAAACCAGCTGGTCTTGTTGTTCATCCTGGAAATGGAAATTGGACCGGTACATTGGTTAATGCCCTTATTTACCACTGTGGGAATAGTTTATCTGGTATAGGTGGTGTTAAACGCCCTGGTATTGTCCATCGTCTCGATAAAAATACAAGCGGTGTCATGGTTGTTGCAAAAAATGATCTGGCCCATAAAAGTCTTAGCGCTCAATTTTCTGATCATGGACGTACCTGCGCATTAGATCGACGTTATCATGCCTTGATTTGGGGGGCACCTCACCGTAATGTCTGGACAATTGATGCATCACTTGGCCGTTCGCCCCATAACCGGACAAAGCAAGCTGTCATCCATAACCAAAACCCTTATGCTCGTCACGCTGTTACACATGTTTCTCTGCTTGAAAAATATGGCTCTCATGCAGACTCAACATCTTTTGCTAGCCTTCTGGAATGTCGCTTGGAAACTGGACGCACCCATCAAATCCGTGTTCATATGACTCATATAGGGCATCCACTCATAGGCGATACAGTTTATGGAAACGCTTTTAAAACAAAATCAAACACATTCAACCCCACTATTAGAAATGCAATCGATCAATTCAACCGACATGCACTCCATGCTGCAAATCTTACTTTTGAACATCCTTCTACCGGTAAAGTTATGTCGTTTTCCGCACCACTGCCTCAAGATATGACTAAACTTATTGAGCTTTTTAAAAAAATGAATTGAAACTTTTCCCCTTCTCAAGATTTCACAATAAAATATCTTTTTTTGAACAAAATTGAAAAATATGCTAGAGTGAGGTTATGAGGATAGTTAGCTATCTAAAACATAGAATTTGCCTTATCAGGGAATTCAGACAAAAGGAGGGTGCTATATGGCCCATATGAATTTATTATCAGTAATGACAGGTGATGGTGGTTTAAACCGTTACTTGGAAGAAGTGCGTCGTTTTCCAATGCTTGAGCCAAAAGAAGAGTATATGTTAGCTCAGCGTTACCGTGAGCATAATGATCTAAAAGCTGCGCATAGGCTAGTAACCAGCCATTTGCGTCTCGTAGCTAAAATCGCGATGGGATATCGGGGCTACGGACTTCCCATTGGGGAAGTTATTTCAGAAGGCAATGTTGGACTCATGCAAGCTGTTAAACGTTTCGAACCAGAGCGGGGTTTTCGTCTTGCAACCTATGCAATATGGTGGATTAAAGCGTCAATCCAAGAATATGTATTGCGCTCTTGGAGTTTGGTGAAAATGGGGACAACAGCTAATCAAAAGCGCTTGTTTTTCAACCTTCGTAAGTTGAAAAGTAAACTTCAAGCACTTGATAGTGGCGATCTCAATGCAGAACAAGTGAAAGAAATTGCAACCCAGTTGAATGTCACAGAAGATGAAGTTGTATCAATGAATCGTAGGCTTGGTGGTGACACTTCACTCAACGCACCGATTCGGACAAAAGAAGGGGAAAACAGCGAGTTACAAGATTGGTTGGTGGATGAATCTAACGATCAAGAACAAATTTTAATTGAAAAAAGTGAATTAGAAAATCGCCGTTCCATGCTCATAAATGCCATGGACAATCTCAATGAACGCGAAAAACGTATATTCAAAGCGCGTCGTTTAAACGATGTACCACTAACCCTAGAAGAACTCTCTGGTGAATTTAATATTAGTCGAGAACGAGTAAGACAAATTGAAATGCGTGCATTTGAAAAAGTGCAAAACTCTATCAAAGATTCTACTTTATCTCAAAGTCAAGTATAAAACCTAGAGTTAAGTATAAAGCCAATGGTTTGCACATTCTTTAAATGTGAAAATGAAAAAAAGCATGCCTTGGCTTTATACTTGTAAATTGGTCTATCGAATTCTTTAAGTTATTGATATGCAAAAATTTAGTGAATGTATGTGGTATATAATTGATAAAGATGGTCGTAGAAAATTCTTCACAGCCGTTTATTTTTTTGCATCTATGTTTTATTTTTTTGACCAAGAACTGTTAACTTATCTTGTTGTGCAAGCCATTGTCCAATAACTTCATTAAAAATAGACTTACCTGTTGGTCCTTTTGCAAAGGTTAATTCACTTATACGCCCGTTTTTATCCGTTAACACCAAACGGATCCAATCTAATTCTCGCATCAATTGTAAATTTCGATCAAGAAATGGATGATTTCCACTCAATGCGACAAGAAAAAAGTCTTCGTTAATCTTTGCAGCAATAGTTCTTGTTAAAGCCAGTCCAATGGATTGTTCACTTGCTTTAAAGGTTAATGCTTGAATATTGCTTATAGTTTTACCTGAAAATTTATCCGAAAGAATAAAAATAAGGTCCATAATATACGCAGCAGGAAATGACTGATCGGTATTACGACGTAAAATTAACCGTAATGATATCCCTTCATCAGGAATTGTTATATCACCTTGTATAGTTGTTTCTTCTGGAGCCCCCTTCACTTGAGACTCTTTTATAAGTGTCCAGCGAGCACTTCCCGTTGCTATCTTTTCTGCATCATAATTTGTACGTGCTTGATAGAAAACAGCTTCACCTGATTTTTCAAGCGATTGCAAATTGCTAGAAACAACTGTTGAGAGTACTTCTTCATCCGAAGAATCTATCGCTTGTTTTAAACCAACATCAATTTCACTTCCATCCTCTAATAAGCGTTGTGTTAACTTTCTCTTAATTGGAAATGCCTTTGGTACTCTGTGAGAAGCTTGAAGATTTTCTTCTAAAAACTGATGATCATTTGATACAAATACACGCTCACCAACAAAAAAAATACCAACAAGTAAAACAACAAAACTAACAACAGAAACAGCACTTATCACAATACGCCTTTGCACTAACGATTTATTAGCACGACGTAAAGCCTGAGAAAAAATGTGCGAAACAATATGCGGATTATCTTCCTGCGAAGGAGAAATCTTTAACACACTGCTATTAACATGCTGAGAAGGCACATCAGCCTCCATATTAACAGGCTCTGCATCTGGTATATCTGATACACAAAGCTCAACAAATACCTTGTTATCCTTTGAACGTGTAACAAAATCTTGCTTTCTTTTTATGTTTACCTCTGACAATTCATTATTCTTTGGTAATATAGTTTTTTTTGTATATTTCTTATCTTCATTTATATTTGTGGGATTCCACCCAATAACTGAAGAGAGCCGTTTCTTTTCAACTGCTAAATATTCTCCTTCAACAGTTGCAATAGAACTTTGAAGAAGCTTTCTTTGTTCATCCGCTATTGCTTGTGATATTTTTGCTGTTACAAATTGATGTTCTAGTGTTTCGGTAGCCCGCTTATAAATCCGCTTACGCACTTGTGGTGTAATATTATTTTGTGCATTAATTGTCTTTTTTAAGATTCCAACGAAATCTACCATTTCCTCTATAATCTCTCTTAAACTGAGAAAAAATCAATAGTAAAGCCAAAAAACTTTATTTTAGCCTTCTAAATTGGTTGCCATTTAATATTGGTACAACTATCGCAATAATGTAAAATGAATATGAAAAATAAACAATGCTATTTTGCACCTTTCTTTTACGTGCTCTTAAAAACTTTTTTTGTAAAAAGATACAAAAACGAACAGAGAACATATATAGAAATCTAAAAACAATAATCAATTAACAAAGGGATCCGTAATAAGAATAGTATCTTCACGCTCTGGACTTGTGGATAATAAAGCCACTTTTGTATTAATCAGTTCTTCAATATAGCGTATATATTTAATAGCCTGCACTGGTAAATCTTCCCACCTCAATGCATGTGCTGTTTCTTCCTTCCAACCTTCTAATGTTGCATAAATAGGCTTCACCCGATCCTGAGCTCCCATGGAAGAAGGTAAATAATCAATCCTTTTACCATCAAGCTCATAACCAATACAAATTTTTATTTCATCCAAACCATCTAAAACATCAAGTTTTGTCAATGCTATACCTTGAACACCGCAAATTGTTACCATCTGACGTACTAAGACAGCATCAAACCAACCACATCGACGCTTTCGACCCGTTACAACACCAAATTCATGTCCACGCACTCCCAGAAATTCACCAATATCATTTATCTGCTCTGTCGGGAACGGCCCTTCTCCAACGCGTGTAGTATAAGCTTTTGCAATACCCAAAACATAATGGATTGCATCAGGTCCCATCCCCGAACCTGTACATGCTTGCCCAGCAACTGTATTAGATGACGTTACATAAGGATAAGTTCCAAAATCATTATCTAATAAAGCACCTTGCGCACCTTCAAAAAGAATGTGTTTCCCTCCTCGATAACCTTCATCTAAAAGACGCCACGTACAATCCATAAAGGGCAAAATTTTATCCGCAACTTGCATCAATTCATCATAAAGTGCTCGAGAATCAATCTCTGCAACACCCATCCCAAGACGCAAAGCATTATGATGCCTCAAAAGCCGCTCAATCTTAGCCATAAGTGTATCTTTTTCTGCTAAATCCATCACTCGGATAGCACGACGTCCCACCTTATCTTCATAAGCCGGTCCAATACCGCGCTTTGTTGTACCAATCTTTAAACCAGATAAACCGCTTTCTCGAATTGCATCAAGATCACGATGCAAAGAAAGAATCAAAGGAGCATTTTCAGCAATACGCAAAATTTCTGGTGTGATTTTTACACCCTGATTACATAGTTTTTTTACTTCTGCAACAAAATGATGAGGGTCAACAACAACACCATTACCAATAATTGATAACTTGCCACGCACTAAACCAGACGGTAAAAGTGATAATTTATAACTGACTCCATCAACAACCAATGTATGGCCAGCATTATGCCCCCCCTGATATCTCACCACGATATCTGCTCGCTCAGACAACCAATCTACAATTTTACCTTTGCCTTCATCACCCCATTGTGTACCGACAACAACTACATTGGCCATAACTTTCTCCGTCGTGTTTGGTCAAAAAAACCAGCATTCAAAAACAAACTCTTCTTTATAACGAAACCTTAGAGCAAGTGCGACTCCTCATTTCAGATTTTTCTCAATCTTCAAGTGATTAAATTTTCAAATTTATGATAATAAAGATAAGCAAATACCCAAATATTTTAAATCTGTCATTTTCGCTACAAAAAGTAAAAACATTAGAGATTTTAATTTGTGCGTATCCAACACCTGACAAAGCATTCATTCCCCGTCTTAATCTTTTACAATTCATGTAATATTTAGAGGCTGTTTGTCTGATACAAGAATACGAAAGATCATCATAATCTCTCGTATCCTTTTTTGTTTAAAAACACGTTGTGAAAATCACCAGTAATTATTTAAAGCTGTGCTTTTTCAACTTGGAACGCCCACTCAAGCCATTGTGTTAAAATTTCAAGATCGGAAGCCTCAATTGTTATACCCGCCCAAATTCGAAGCCCAGGAGGAGCATCGCGATACGAACCGATATCATAAGCAACCCCTTCCTCATCAAGACGCTTCACAACCGCTTTTATAAAAGATACTCGCTTTTCCGTATCCAAAGCAGTAATCACTGGATCCACAATATCTAAACAAATAGCGGTGTTAGAACGCACTTCAGGATCTTTTGCCAAATATTCTAACCATGGCGTTTTGCGAACAAAAGCATCAAGTACAGAAAAATTTTTCTCAACCCGTGCTCTTAATGCCGCTGCACCTCCTAGAGATTTTGCCCACTTCAACCCATCAAGGAAATCCTCAACACAAAGCATAGAAGGTGTATTGATGATCTTTCCTTTAAAAATATCTTCGTTCAATTTTCCATTTTTTGTCATATAGAAAAGTTGGGGCATAGGCCAAGCTGGAACATGATTCTCAAGCCTCTCAACAGCACGAGGACTTAAAATCACCATACCATGTGCAGCCTCACCTCCCAAAACTTTCTGCCATGAAAAAGTAACAACATCTAATTTTGAAAAATCAAGATATTGCGCAAAAGCTGCCGATGTTGCATCACAAATGGTCAATCCAGCCCGCTTATGCGGAATGAAATCCGCATTAGGAATACGCACACCAGAAGTTGTCCCATTCCATGTAAAAACAACATCCCGATCAAAGTCAAGTTGTGTTAAATCTGGTATTTCACCATAAGGAGCTTCAAAACGACGCACATCAGAAAGCTTTAATTGCTCGACAACATCTTTATTCCACCCAAACCCAAAACTTTCCCACGCTGCCATATCAATGCCACGCTCACCTAATAGAGACCATAGAGCAGCCTCAACAGCACCGGTATCTGATCCTGGCATAATTCCTATACGATGATCAGAAGGAACCTCAAGAATCTCACGGGTTAAATTAACAACTTCAGCAAGTTTTAATTCTGCTTCTCTAGATCTATGTGAACGCCCAACTAATGCATTTTTAAGAGCATCAAGAGTCCAACCAGGCCGTTTGCTACAAGGGCCTGAAGAAAAATTAGTATTATTGGGACGATTACTTGGTTTTTGTAACATTATCATTATTTCTCCCCTTTTAGATGTTTTTCTTTCTTTATAAAGAAAAACAAATTATTATAAAGACTAATCAATAATCTTTTTAGAAAAAAGTCAAAAATGTTGTCTCTTATTTCGTATGCTTAAAATTTAGGGAAACTTTATAAAAAAATCTTTCTTAATCATTCTTCTCGATTGATTCTTTTAATTTTTTTTCGTATCACCACCACGATAAGACAGCATTCTAATAACAATACACTAAAGTGTCCAATATACCTATCAAATTTATTTTATGATAAAGATTCATTGATAACGCTCTAGAATAGGGAGATAAACTTATTAAAAAATCAATTATTTTTCTTTTGATGACTGGACAGAGAAAATTTTAATGTTATAACCGCAAACGCTTTATGTTTTTTTGAAGCATGCCCAGATAGCTCAGTTGGTAGAGCAGCGGACTGAAAATCCGCGTGTCCGTGGTTCGAATCCGCGTCTGGGCACCACTTTTTGTTTTTAACATATTGAAATATATAGATTTTTTCTTTAAGTAACCATTTTCAGACCACCTTTTAGACCACCTTCTACAGTTTATATANTTGTGCAATGTTTGCACCATTGCTCCTTTTAGGAATTGGGTAAACATTACCCTATTGCTGTACTCATGCAATTGGATCAACTTGATCTTATTTCTCGTTTTAGCAATTGGTGCAACTTGCACCTATTCCTCATCACGACCGATCAAAGGGTCAAGTTGTCCCTTTGATTTTCTGTCACTCAGAGGTTTCCTTTTCTCCTGCCTCTTTTCCTTTGTTTGGTGCCTCGAGTGTGATTTCTGTTGTGTATCCGCTTTGCTTCTCATAGCAGTGGGTGACGGTTGCGGCTTTCCATGGACCATTGATTTCGCCACGAAACCCTTGAAGGATGAGAGGTTGATCCGCCATGATTTCAGGGCGTCCCTCAAGGGTCAAAGAACCACTGCCCACAGCACGACACAACCTGTCCGACTCGGAAGCAGCAGCAGCTCGTGCTTCCTCCTCACAAGTGTAACAAGTC
>NZ_JBHIQF010000005.1:0-13372 GCF_042196445.1 Bartonella sp. AP11XZML | reverse complement strand
ATTCACTTTTGAAAAATTTTAGAGAGCTCCAGCCGAAAAAACAAAAAGCAATCTTGTGGCTGATTTCTGATTAAGCAAAAGCGCACACAAAGCATAAATCCTCCGCATCATTTTACGGATATACGTTTTTATTTTACGGATCAACGTTTTGATGCTTCTCCACATTTACAGAAAGCAGCCAAACGAAACTTTCAAATTCCTCTCGCACCGCTTTGTAAACATAGGTTTGTCAACAATACAGCTTCTTACTCTAGCCAATTCCCCTGCTGATTTCAGATCACGACACCACAAAGGATAATGTTGCATCAAACGCGACAGATACCTCCTATTTTAAAATATTCTTGCCCCTTCACCACCCTAAAGTAAGATCACGCAAAGCACCGGTCAATCCCACTTCAAAAATAACTTTCCCCACACCCTCTCTCCTCAACACCCCCACCTCTTCATCCCAACTCCCCTCCCTTCATAAACTCTTCACCCCCCACACCCTNCCTCTCGCACCGCTTTGTAAACATAGGTTTGTCAACAATACAGCTTCTTACTCTAGCCAATTCCCCTGCTGATTTCAGATCACGACACCACAAAGGATAATGTTGCATCAAACGCGACAGATACCTCCTATTTTAAAATATTCTTGCCCCTTCACCACCCTAAAGTAAGATCACGCAAAGCACCGGTCAATCCCACTTCAAAAATAACTTTCCCCACACCCTCTCTCCTCAACACCCCCACCTCTTCATCCCCCCAATCTTCTCTCCACATTCCATGCCATGATAAAATCATACACCCCACATAAAGTCCCAGCTTCCTTTTTTGCACATTTCCGTTTTTACGCTTTTACATATTTACAGAAAGCAGAAAATCTGTAAAAAATGCATTACACAATAACGTTTTCAACAACTGTCATTAAAATCTCGCCTCCCTTTTCATCTAACTCCCCCTATTTTCACTGAAATCATAGATATAAACCGCCCTATTATTGTATTGAGCAGCATAAAATTTTTCGAAAAATTCTAACGATCAAAAGGGTGCATAAGAAGCATTTTACGACTTTTAAAAGAATTTTTATTTACACCCAGTGCTTTTTTGTAACGTAGAAGAGCACATTTAATTAATTGACTATAAGAAAGTTTGAAATGAGAGAAGCTTTTCGTTTTTCTCGTTCAACATCCACAACGATAACTCCTTTTTATAAATCAATTTTTTTCGTAATACAAAACGCACCAAAAGGAATAGACTTGTGTTGCATATTCACGCGCTTGTTTTAAAGAAAGATCTCTCAACGCTCATCACACCCATTTTGCAAAACGCCGCCCGTAAAGAAATGGTAAGCCCCCATGAAGTATATAAAATCCTTTCAGCCCTCCCCTATCTTTACGCTTATGGAAAAACACGTTTACGCTTATGGAAGAACAAGGCCGGCATCATCACAAAAACTCTGCCAGCTCCCAATGTTGCAGACAGCCTTCTGTTCAAGAGATAATTCATTAAAGGCTTGCCTTTCTTGTACAGTTTTGACCCACATGCACGCCCCACCACTTATGATGTACAAGCCAAGTAATTTTAATTGATTTAATATGAGAGAACTGGTGATGAGAAATTTTATTATATTCAGCAACGCGCTTCACGGTAAAAAATGGTTATTTATTATTATAAATCAATATCTTAATAAAGAAGAGAGTCATCATCAAGACGCTTACCTTTTTCTAAAAAAAGGCTTCACACTGAAAGAAAACATCTAAAACTTAGATAAAAAAAAAAGGTTTGCTTCTAATAAACAAACCTCTGCAGAAAATTATTCACATAACTTTCAAAATTTTAAATTAATCCCTCTAGAAGCAATAAAAACGCTTTAGAAGCACCAAAATGAATACAAAGATCAATTTAACACAACGTTAAGAAAAATCAAGAACAAAAAATTTTTATCGTTAATGCACCTTTAAAAAACGAGGCTTCTTAACCTACGCGGCTCAAAAGTCCGGGGCTTCTCTACAAACGCCTCCAAGCCAATCAATCCCTTCATCTCTCTCAAAAGACAGCATAAAAGGTTCACAGTACAAGTCTTCGCTAAAAAAATATCAATCGCCAGCGCTCATAAAAGCCAGCGTTGGTATAAAAGATCAGATTATCGAACAATCTTGCTAAAATGTCTTCCCAATAAATAAAAAAGAAGCGGATTCTTAAATATTTCCGCCTCTTTAACAATAAAAATTATGATGAGGGATTATTAAAAAATTTCAAGACTGTGAAGGGAACCAATTTGATAACAATTCATACCTTACAGGATCATCGGCACACTGCCCACCACCACATTCCAGTATGGTAGAAATCAAATTTGCCGCAATCAAAAACACAAATAAGAAACTTGCCGCTTTACTCAAGACTGGAAAAGGAGAAAATTCTTTGAACTTGTGTGCCAACTCGCCTAAAATCATGACAAATGAGACAGCAAAGATACAAAGGACAGAAATAATGAAAGCCCAAGTATAAAAATGCAATCCAAAGAATGTTGAACCATATCCTAAATCATCGGGTGTGATATGCAAAAACACTTGCCGTGCTGCCACAGCACTGGTTACCATACAACCAAGAATAACCATACCATAATGGGTATTTTTCACCTTATGGTGAATATTGAGTAAGAACCCACAACCTGCCAGCATCAATCCAACGCGCTGCAGCAAACAAAGGGGACAAGGTAACTCAAACTTTACCAATTGATAATAAAAAGCCACCACCAAGACAATAGATAACCCAAAGAGTCCTAGCGTATTCATAAAGATGACGAAGTGAGGATTTTTTTGTTCAACATGTTCCATGGCTATTCTCTCAAAAAGATAAATTTAAAGTAGAAGTTGCGTGATGATTGAAAGTGAGAAGAATGACAACGAATAAAATTGCCCACAAAGCATAACTTATATTTTTTTTGCCACACATAGTCGTTACTGCAGTACCTAAAGCGATTAAAAATGGAAGAAACATAGCTTTTAAATCTCCTTTACATCCGTTGTTTAACTCTTATTTATTTCAGCGTTCACCATATTACAAAATTGGGCAAAAAAGAGACCATGGATTTATTATTCACAATTCGTCACTCGCGATTGATATTGCCATTATATTTAAGTGAAAAAACGATATAATCGCTCAGAAGCACATCTCAACAAAAGCGTTAAAAGCACAAAAGCATTGATTATTCGCTTCCCCTTATATCAGCCATTGTTAAAGATATATCGACAATTATAAAGATTATATCCCCTATAAAGATTATATCCCCTATAAAGATTATATCCCCCACTCACAAAAGAATCACTTGAACAACAAAATAAATAGGCTTTGAAATCGAGAGATATACATCTCTTTTTTTCTCAAAAGAATATCCTCATTTTGCAACACATTTTTGACATAAAAATCTCTTTTTCTCATAAGCAATGTTTCAAATTGCAACAGATTTTATATCATATGGTGATCTTGTTTATTTTAGCAAATAAAAAATAAGACATTTTTTTTAAAAAAACTTATAATCAATGGCTTTTCCCCAATACATTTTTCCCTCTTATCTTAAATAAAAGACAATACCGCAAGCTCAACAGCCTCATGGGTCCCACGCCACCCCGTGACATTACCCTCCCCCTCACAAGAAGTGCTTCATGCCTTCAATACTTTAGTTTTTCATCTCTCGAGATCCCCTTTAAATTTTTAGCTTTCCGCCTTATTTGAAAAATAACTGTTTCTCTGTCATCAATTGGCTTTGCAAAAAGAATATAAAACTTTAAAAAAATAATGATAAAGAATCGCATTGAACCTTTGAAAAGGATAGAGAATGATGAAAAAATCATGTGATGTGGCGATTTTAATGGGGAGCCAATCGGATTGGCAAACGATGTGCCATAGTGCAGATATTTTGACGAATCTTGGTATTTCTCATAGTTCGCATATTGTCTCAGCACACCGAACTCCTGAACGCCTTTATCAATTTGCAAAAGAAGCAAAAGAAGCAGGGTTTAAAGTTTTAATTGCCGGTGCGGGGGGTGCAGCGCATCTTCCAGGTATGTTAGCAGCCCTTACTCCTCTTCCTGTTTTTGGCGTTCCAGTGCATTCTCACTCTCTTTCTGGTCAAGATTCTTTGCTTTCAATCGTGCAAATGCCAGCAGGGATACCCGTCGGCACATTAGCAATTGGCAAAGCAGGTGCAATTAATGCAGCCCTTTTAGCCGCAGCCGTTATGGCCGTTTATGACCATGATCTCGCCCAACGATTAGAAGATTGGCGTCAACAACAAACAGCCAATGTCGCCCAAACGCCTGTAACGGAGGTTTAAAATGGCACCGTTTTTCAACACCTCCTCAGCCAACGCCTCCTCAACCAACACCACCTCGTCCAACACCACCTTAGCCAACACCACTCCCTTCACCATGTTACCTCCAGGCAGCGTCATTGGTTTAATCGGGGGGGGACAATTAGCAAGAATGCTCGCCATGGCGGCTGCAGAATTAGGATTTCGAACCGTTATTTTTTGCCCTGAAGCCGATTGCCCAGCCGCTCAAACAGCAAACAACCATATTGTTTCCTCCTATGACGATATATCAGCTTTAGATCATTTTATTTCTCAGTGTGATGTTGTCAGCTATGAATTTGAAAATCTTTCGCTTCAAACGGTTCAATATGTAGAAAAGAGTAAGCCTGTTTATCCTTCTTCCAAAGCATTAGAGATCACGCAAGATCGACTTTTTGAGAAGCAATTTTTGCGTGATCAAGGGATTGGCACCGCGTTATGGCACGCTGTTGACAATTCTTCTTCTCTTCTTTCCGCTCTTGATACCTTAGGCGGACGTGGTCTTTTAAAGACGCGTCGTTTTGGTTATGACGGAAAAAACCAGATCAAGCTTGATCACCCAGATGAACAGACCCTTGACGAAGCCTTAAGGACTTTTCAGGAACAGCCTTGTATTTTAGAAGAAATAGTCCCTTTTTTATCGGAAATTTCGGTTCTTTCGGCACGTACAAAACAAGGAGAACATATTTTTTATGACTGCCCTGAAAATCAACACAAAAATGGTATTCTTCATAAGTCCTTTGTTCCATCACATATTCCACTTGACGTGCAAAAAGCAGCTCAAGAAATCAGTGTAACAGTCATGGATGCCCTCGATTATGTTGGTGTTCTTTGTATTGAACTTTTTGTCTTAACGAATGGTCATCTTTTAGTGAATGAATTAGCACCGCGTGTCCATAATTCTGGTCATTGGACACAAAAGGCATGCATAACTTCACAATTTGAACAGCATATCCGTGCTATTTGCGGACTTCCCTTAGGCAGTCCCTATCGCCATAGCGATTGCCAAATGACCAATCTTCTTGGTAACAATTTTAGCACGTTAAAATATTTTCTGAAGCAAGAGCGCACCTCGATCCATTTATATGGCAAAAGCACTGTTCACCCCAACCGCAAAATGGGGCATATCATCCAATTACTGGGACCAGCCAACAAATCTTAAGCCCACATATATACAAATACTTTTTCACACTTTTCCCCCCAATGAACTGAAAAAACAACTTCTCCCCCACACCGATAACCATCGGCTTCAAAAGCGCCCCTAACCTTTTAATTCGCCCCTAGCAGGGCTTCACGCCCTCCTACAAGCCCTGCTCTTTTAAAAACATCACCTCTTTCCCCTCCAAACCGCTTCATCCTACACGAACATCTCATCCGCCCTCAAAAACAAAACTTCACTCCACACCGATATCCAAGCAGCACAACAAGCGCTCCCAACCCTTCAACTCCACCCCCTAGCTCTTCTCCTCTTCCTTTTCTCAAAAATATCCCCCCACGGCTAAAAACAATCCACCAGCCCCCAACTTCACTACCCCTCCACCTCCCACAGCATAAATATTCCCCTATAACATACGCAGCCCCTTCATTTTTCTTTTAATGCCAATCTTTAAGAAATAGACTGATCTATTGCACCCCATAGATACCAATCCCCATGATTGCGCTTTTATTGTCTCTAGCTTCTCTTCTTATGTTCATTTTTTCACAAAAGCATTTTCACAAAAGCATCGTTTTGTTTTCCATAAAATCGCTGCAAAGAGGTAAAACGTATTACTCTCCCCAAACAACTCTCGAGAATTCGGCCCAATATCAGCCAGACGATAGCCCCCTCCAGCATAGCAACTTTCTTCTTTTTCTCCTCTCTCTTTTTCCTTCAACGGATAGAAGATTTTCTCCTTTCGTTAATTCCCCCCCAACACATTCCTCGAAAAGGTTTCCTGAACTTCTCCCCAAAGGCTTAAGTTTCTTCTTTTCAGATCAATTTTTCTTCTCTCACGCCCCCTCTCTTTTCAGCGCATCCATTTTCCTACCTTTTAATCCTGTTAAAACAATGAATTATAAGGTGCATCACCACCGTATAATGCGCATTGGTTTTATGGCATCTCTTTATTGCATCTCGCACAATTCTTTATGAACTCCCCTTATCGTAAACGCACTTTGTTTACGCATATTCTTAACCACCCATAAGAGATTGTCTGTAACTCTCTAATCCTGCTCAGCAATGACATTCGTCACCCCCAACAGACCAGCGCTTCATGAAGTTCCCACAATTTTTCTCAATCCAAGCTTCTTTCAAGAGCACCTAATAATTTATAAATATAAATGTTTATTTTATTATCCTGATAAAGCTAAACTATACTTTTTAATACTATTATTTTAACACTATCATTGCCTTTAAAACGCTCATTATGCGAAAAAATACTTCACTTCTAACAATAATAAAATAATTTCGCTTGTATCTTATCTTAATATGTGATTAACGTTCAGCACAAACTTAGATCTTTTTATAGCAAAGATACCATACAAAAGGGGAAAATAATGGAGGGTATCTCTTCAAACAAACTCAAAGATGAAAACAATGAAAATAAAGAAGAAACTTTAAATGCGGCACAGTCTGTTCCTCCCCAAAAACGTAAAGGGGTCCATTTAGACATATGTTGTTCCTCTTTCTTTTAACCTTTCGTAAACCCATTGTTTTCGTAATAAAAATCCTAGCGATAGGCTTTTTATTAATGGCAGGAATTCTTTGTCTAACATACCTCGCAGTAGGAAGAGAGTCATTACCCCTATCGATCGGGATACCAATGATCATTACGTCAGCTCTCTTTGGCATTTGCAACATGTATATAAATTGGTATTATGACATGCTTTTATTACGTTTATCGCCAGACAATGTGAACCTTTCACTCTTTCAATAAACATCATCATAGACCACCCTTGGGAAGATCAAATTTTTCTACAGCATGGATATTAAAAGGAATTCAAACTATCCACGTTCAAGAGCCAAAGTATATTCTCACTATACTGGTTCCCTCACCGGATAATTTGAATTCCCCCTCCGTTTGACAATATCCAGCACTCCACCCACATAGAAATAATTGGGTTGCAAAAAATCATAAACTATTGCCTTAAAAGAGAAATTTATGCATAATCTTTCACTCTAACAGCACAGATTTAATCCCTCATTAAAAGTACCGAGCGCTCCGCTCCGTCCCTGATCTCCACGTCAAAGATATAATTACAGGATATGATTACAGCACTAAGCTTATCCATTCCCAAACCAAACATCCTCTCACCCCTCACGTAAAATAAAAGCCTCAAACAGAAGACACTTGTGTTGCCAATTTACGCACTTGTTTTAAAGAAACACTTGGCCAATGCACATTGCCACCACTTCACAACAGTAGCCCCCGTCATAGAGTGAAAGCTCTCGGTAATAGCTTAAACATTCATAGTGCACCACCCCTCTTCAAGCTTATGAAGCGTAAACACCAACCTCATCACACCGCTTTGTCAGCCCCCAATGTTACAACACTCTCTTGTACTTGAAAGCATTCATAAAAGACCGTTTTATTCCTTATCTTCAAGTATCTTTACCATAGATCAATCCCGCTTATGATATGCAAGCAGCGAATGCTATGCTTAAAGATACACAGATTTGCAATGAGAAAACCTTAAGACTATGCAAAACTCTTATTTTACTATGTTTTCTCTGAACAATAGAAATTTATCCTTATCAATTCATCATCTTTGTCATCATCATGCGGTTTATTTTTTAGGTTTTAAGAATAAGCCTTAAGAATATCCTCACACACGAACAAAAAACACCTCATGTTATAAATTTTACATGAGCCTTACTTAACGATGATATGTTACGAAAAAACAGGATTATTTTCTCACAAATAGGAAGCTTTTACTTTTTTTCACTCTTTGTGCTTTTTTGTGTCCTTCTTTACGAGAAATTTTTTACCTTCAAGGCCAACCCTTAACACACCCTAAGGAATTTGTAAGGGATATACCCTTGACAAGAATAAGACTTCTTGTTAAATCTCTCCTACTTTTTTGCAATTTTCACTTATCGTTGTGCTAATGAAGTGGTTAATGCGTACCTTAAGAGTGCGCTTTTCTTTTTGTGATCACAGTGAAAAAGTGTATCGTGTGATGTTATCATGCAAGTACGATATCGCAATGCAATGCTCATTAAAGTGAGCAGTCTATTGGGGTTGTAATATTGTATTTTCGTGTTTTAATATTGTATTATAGTATTGTGTTACGTAAACTATTTAAACGGTGAATATGATGAAAATTAAAAATTCGCTTAAAGCACTAAAAGAGCGCCACCGTAACAATCGTTTGGTGCGTCGTAAGGGTCGTGTTTATATTCTTAATAAAACGAACCCACGTTTTAGAGCACGTCAGGGCTAATTCTTTTAGGACTAATTTCTTTAGGATCAATATTTTTATGCCTACTTTGATTGTAGGCTTAAAAAATTTTTCTTGCGTTTTTTTGGTTATAAGTCCGTTGATTACAAGTCTAGTATTTGATAATATTTGGTGATTTATCTTTTGGGGGCTTGTTTTTATGGATTCTTCTATTTTTTTAAAAGCCTTTCGATTTTTTCAGCTGCGTTTTTTCTGTATTTTTCAGCGTGCGTTTTTTCTTTTTTTTGTTGGCGTTTTTTGTTTTGTTCCCTCGAGCTATGGGCAAAATCCTCCTTCTCTTCCTGAAGATCGGCCTTCTCCACAATCGCTTTTACCGTTAGATGATCTTATTCCCAATTCTCCTCCCCCTTCCTCAACGCCCTCCGATTCTGATACTTCGGCGGTTATTCTTGAAGATCTTGACAAAGAGCAGCTTTCCCATGTTGACAGAGTTAAGCAGCGCAAAGAAGCAGAAATTTCACGTTTACTCAAAGAATTGAAATATTGTGCTGATGTTGCTAAAGCGAAAAAGATCAGTCAACAGCTTCAACATTTATGGTCCCAATCGGGGAGCGAGACGATTGATCTTTTGATGTCATGGGCTGAAAATGCACTCAACAGCGACGATTATGGACTTGCGCTTGATTATATTGACAATGCTCTTGCACTTTTACCTACTCATTCTGAAGCTTGGATAAGACGCGCTTGGATTCACATTCAACTGAACGATTTCAAGCTTGCCCTGCTTGATCTCAACCATGCTCTTGAACTTGAGCCGCGCAATTATAGTGCTTTTTTTGAACTTGGCGTTGTCATGGAAGCAACGGAGCGTCCAAAACTTGCTCTTAAAGCTTATGAAACAGCATTGGATTACTATCCACAAATGCGCAGGATTCAAAAGCGCGTGCAAGCTCTATTAGACGAACAATCACCACAAGCTCTTTGAAACCATTCAAGAACGAGACGCTTTACGGCATCTTTTCAAACCTAGATAAGACGCAAGCCGGCTTCACATTCCACTCAATAAACTGCCCCTGCTTATACCCCCCCCCCACACACAATTGACAGTGCCTTTTTTGAAACTTAGCCATTACTATGGAAGCAACAGAGCGTCCAAAACTTGGCTCTTAAGATTGATGAAACAGCATTGGATTACACTCCACAAATACGCAGGATTCAAAAGCGCGTGCAAGCTCTGTTAGACGAACAATCACCACAAGCTCTTTGAAACCATTCAAGAACAAGACACTTTACGGCATCCTTTCAAACCTAGATAAGACGGCAAAGACCTGTTTCACATTCCACTCAATAAACTGCCCCTGCTTATAACCACACCATCACCCCCCACACAATTCACAGTGCCTTTTTTGAATTTGGACTTTTTTGTATTGCAGGCATCTTCCAAACACTGCCAATATACTCCCTACAGAATTTCTTCTCATAGCAAGCAAACGCTTCCACGCCGGAGTCCTCTTCAGCCGTTTCTTCTTTTCACACCTTCCATCATGGATAAAAAAATTTGTAAACACGATCCTCAAAAAATACTTTTTGAAAAAAGCTTAAAACATCGCTTAGCGCCTCTGATAAACTGTCATCGTCTGTTTTTTATTTTTGAGCTTCAACCATAGCAGCACATACCGTATCGGCTCTCCTCCACCCCTCAAAGTTGATAAAACAGCCCTGAAATATGGCTTCACAAAGCAAAAACTTCAAAGGTGCAACACCAATTCAACCAACATCCTTGAATAAGAAATATTCCTTTCAAAACTCCTCCAAGCATTACCCCCGAAACATAAAAATCAAGCACTGTCCCAAAAGAGCCAATCAAGCCATTGCCAATAAACCGTTCTACGTCACTCAATCACCCACCCCCACTCATATTTTTGCTTTTTTACTTTGAATAAGCCATCCATCATACAGCCATTTCGAGCAACCACCGACAATATCATCAATCTCTCCTGAAATACTTTATGAAAAAGAAGAGAGCGAGGTTATTTTATCTCTAGCAGAAGCTCTGAAATTGTTTTATATTAAGGAGGGTGTTCTGCGCTTCTCGACAGGAAATAACGTATTCCTGAGACCTTAATGATCTCCAAGGGAGCTGTCCCTGATCAAGCCCGTGGGCTTTTTCATATGGCGCCCACCTATTTGTATAGGTTCCCGGGATCAGCTTTTTCCATCGGCTGTTGTGGATCACCCTTTATTTATATAACTTTTTTACATCAAATTTTTCCAGCTAAAATTGAGAGCGTCCTTTTACATAAGACCAATGACGATACTCTCTTTTCAAGAAATAAAAATTACGATAGGCTTTATTTTATAAAACAAACAGCACTTACAAATAATCCCCTCTGTGAATCTGCTTCACCTCTTCGCACGCAAGCAACGCAAAAGCGGCTTGTCGCACCAAGATGCCCCCTAAAGAGCACACACTTTTTTTCATGCTTTTTTTTCATGAGCACAGCTCTTGGTCCATACAGAGATTTACAAAACGCCAACAATGGATAAAATACCAGCATCTTATAAAACAATTGACGAGACAATGACAAATAATCCCCTCTATGAATCTGCTTCATCCCTTCGCACACAGCAACGCAAAAGCGGTTTATCGCGTCGTGATGCTCTTTTAACAGAAGAGCGTGCACTCTTTTCGCAGCATGCTTGTTGCCACTTTATTGAATACCTTGAAAAGAAGGGCACCGATTTTTCACGCCTCATTTTAGCAGGCTATTGGCCCATTAAATCGGAAATTGACCCGCGTCCATTACTGAATGCTGTAGCGTTACGCGGTGGGCATTTAGCCTTACCAGCAGTTCTTGATTCCACCACCATGATTTTCCGTGCATTTTCGCCCAGCACGATTTTAGAGCCCATGCGTTTTGGCACCTTTGGTCCGGGTGCAGACAATGACGTTGTTGCCCCCAATAATATTATTGTTCCACTTTCTGCGTTTGATCGTCAATGTCACCGTCTTGGCTATGGAGGAGGATACTATGACCGTGCTATTGCAGCTCTTGAAAAACAAGGGCATCAAATGATATTATGGGGCATAGGATTTTCATGTCAGGAGGTTTCCTCTATTCCTCCGACAGAATATGATCTACAGGTACAAGGAATTTTTACAGAAAAAGGTTTCTTAAAATGTTAAAATGTGATTAAAGCGCCTATGCGTTTTTTATTTTTAGGTGACATTGTTGGTAGCACAGGCTGTAAAGCTGTTTTTGAACACCTTCCTCAACTGATTGAGAAATGGCAGCTTGATTTTGTTGTGGTAAATGGTGAAAATGCCTCTGGTGGTTTTGGTCTCACACAAGAAACGTATCAAGATCTTTTGATAACCGGTGTTGATGTTGTCACCACAGGTAATCATGCTTTTTCTCACAAAGAAGCATTGCAGTATGCCCATGAGAGTGATCGTTTTTTACGCCCTGCCAATTTTTCGAAAGAAACTCCTGGAAAAGGTTCTGGTGTTTTTACGGCAAAAAATGGCGCCCGTGTTCTTGTCGCCAATCTGTTGGGCAACGTTTTTATGCCGTGTAAAGTAGAAGATCCATTTGAAACAGCGGAAAATATTCTGCTTGCCTGTTCGTTGATGGAGCAAGCCGATACGATTATTTTTGACTTTCACGCAGAAACGACAAGCGAGAAGCAATGTTTTGGCCATTTTCTTGACGGTCGTGTGAGTGTTATCGTTGGCACCCATACGCATATTCCCACGGCTGACGCGCAAATCTTAGAAGGTGGGAGCGCCTATTTAACAGATGCAGGCATGTGTGGAGATTATAATTCCTCTCTTGGAATGGATAAAGAAGAACCCTTACACCGTTTTCTTTATAAGACAAAGCAAGATCGTTTTGAACCGGCGTGTGGTCCCGCCACCCTTTGTGGTTTAGCGGTTGAGATTTCAGATCGCACCGGTTTAGCAGAAAAGGTCTCGGCGGTACGGATTGGTCCTCATTTAAAGCCTGAAGTTCCGGATTTTTGGTAGCTTCTTTTAAGCCGCCCCTTTGATAGTTTCTTTCCAATATTTCCTTTTGAGAACTCTATTTGGCAAGACGACTTTTCCAGCCCTTCCCAAATCCCTACTAAAAACACCCCGCCCTCCAATTTGCCTAATACAGCAACTTTTCTAGCACAAATAAGTCACTCTTTTAAAAAAAAATAAAAGATAAAGGATAAAGGATAAAAATTTTCGTGATTTTTAAAACGATGAGAAGGAGGTTTTATTTGGACATTTCTGCGGGGGGGGGGGGAGGAGAAATGTTAACCCCCTTCTCTAAAAAAAGCTTTATATAATAATTTATTATTTAGCAAGAGCCTCTTTAATCTTTTTTTTGATTCTAACGAAAATTTAATCTTAAAATTGCTTTCTGCTTTTTAGCTTTGAGCTCTCTAAAACTTTTCAAAAGGATGTGCTCCTCTTTGCTTGCGATCCCTTCATCACAGCAATACAAGACGTTTTCTTTTGTCGAGAGATCCGTATAGAAAAAGGCAATAGGAACATTAAGAATATCGGCAATTTCCTGTAAACGCCCTGCGCCTATACGATTAGAGCCTTTTTCATATTTTTGGATTTGTTGAAAAGTCACACCTAACTGACTGCCTAATTTCTTTTGTGAC
>NZ_JBHIQF010000004.1:0-11678 GCF_042196445.1 Bartonella sp. AP11XZML | reverse complement strand
AATGTCAACTCTGGTCACCCCGGCTCCATTACCACCGTCCACGCCTCAACAGCACTTGCAGCCTTCGAACAAATGACCCTTCTTGTCAAAGAAAGTGACGGTGGTGGTAATTTAGCACGCGATGATATCCGCGGCTTATTAATCTCGATGATAGATGTCATCATCCAATGCAAACGCCTCGAAGGAAAATTTCGTGTAACAGAAATCTATTACGATCCTTTCAAACGCCGTGATACTTTTTAAAAAGCGTCGAAAGGATTTAAATAACTCATTCATATCTTTCGCAAAGTATACATCTTATCCATTTGCATTCTTTTCAAAAGTTTTAAGCGTTTTCGCATTAGAAATAGACATATCAAACGGCAATCCTCTTTCATCAACAACTTTAGCTAAGGAAATTCGTATGAAATCAGACACCGTAAGTCCTAAACTTGCTAATATTTCACCGGCTTCTTTTTTCAACTTCTTATCTATATTTGCTCGAACAACATCTTTTGAATCTACGGCTACGCTCATAGTAAACCTCCTTTAGTTACCTTCTTATGTGTGGATTGAATTAGTTATAATAACAAGTTTCTAATGTTCTAAATTTCTTTATCGCGTAACATCTTTTGACTTTGTTTGCGCTATCACATTTTTTAGCTCTTGTGTATGTCTCTGTTGCAAAAATTTAACTGCTGTTTGAAGCTCATTCACAAGCTTTTTATCTTGAAGCTGATTTTTGGATATTGCTTTTGACAAGTCAAAGTCTTGTTTATGAATGGCATCCTGTCCAAAACGTTTATCTAAAGCACTTTGTAGCTTTAAAAACTCT
Source organism: Bartonella sp. AP11XZML (assembly GCF_042196445.1). NCBI lineage: Bacteria > Pseudomonadati > Pseudomonadota > Alphaproteobacteria > Hyphomicrobiales > Bartonellaceae > Bartonella > Bartonella sp. AP11XZML. The sequence goes on along the minus strand of NZ_JBHIQF010000004.1, from coordinate 10,864 downwards.
TGATTGATCTGCTCTGGTATCTTTGAATAACTATCACGACCAGCTTCAACATTTTTCATAAAAGTCACTGCTTCTTGTGAAAGTGATGGAACCTCTACTTTTAACTGTTCACGCTCCCGTGTAACCATATCCATATGTGTCTCATAAGAATTCTTATAAAAGGATTGAAGCTCTCTCATAATAGAAACAGAAATAGGAACATTGTAAAGCGCTTCTTTTCGTTCTTTTCCTGTAGATTTGAGTTTATCGATTAAACGATCTGATCCACGCAGCTCACCAGCTCTCTCTGGAGACTTAGCTAGAATATCAGGAAGTTTATCGCCTTTACCCGCTAAAATTGTTTGCTCAATCCTAAGCGCAGCCTCTTGCGGATCTTTATAAATAGATGCTAAACGACTGTTTAATCTTTTAAACATATCAACGTAAGATTTTTTATTTCTAAGAGCGCTTAGCACCTTCTGTTCTAGATTAGAGTTATCCGTATAAGCAGCAAGGTATGGCTCTCGTTCTGTTGCTTTTGATGCAACATTCAACTCTTTTTGTGATTGTTCAACCTTGAGATCTTCTTTTTGAAGTTTTGAAAAACTTGTCTTTGCTCTATCCCAAAGGGATTCAATCTTCTCTTTTTGTTTTTGCAACCATTCTTTATTAAAATCAACGTAAGAGGCTATTTTTTCCCCTAAACCTTGAGAAACATCAATCCCTCTATTCTTTGTAAATTTGGCTATATAATCTCTATAATCAGGAGATTCAGAAAAATCGAGAGTTGTTGTTTTAACACCAGACCTAGAAAGAGCTGCTACCAATTTTTCATAGGTATTAGCATGATCAGACCGCTTGATAGCATCAACAAAAGAAGGATCACCGCGTTCTATTAAATCAACATTAAAAACATTTCTTTTAATTTCTTTATTATTAACAACAATAGTTTCTTTATCTTGACGAAGTGATATCTTGTCGCCAAGCTCAATACGAGCCCCATCTATCGCAGAGGGAAGATTTACACCATAAACACGTTCAATTCCACGGAAAGTTGCTATATCCGCATAAGGTGTTTCGGTTTTGGCAGTTTCACTAAAAGAAGCATACCCAGCTTCTACAAGTTCACCAGTGATTGTACCTTTAACCTGTTTGTGTTCGTGTAATCGAACGTTTTTAAAATCCTCTTCGGCTACATAAAGATGTGACTGATGCCTATGTCGAGACATTGCAACATAGGAGAGATGTTGATCCATAGATGAGGAGGCTAAAACAAAGACATTATCAACGGTAACTCCTTGACTCTTATGAACCGTAGCCGCATATCCATGATCAACGTTTTGATAAGTCTGATTGGAGAAAACAACCTCCTTACCAGAGTCAAGACGCACTTTTAAGAGCGGTTTTCCTCTTTCATTTTGTGTAGACAAAACAGTTCCCAACATACCATTTTTAACTTTTTGCTTTCCTAATTCTGGGGCATATCTTTCTTCAAATTGAGCATTTTCAAGAAAGATAATTCTGTCACCAACAACAAATTCCCTACGCCCCTTAAGAGTATCAAAATTTGTGACGCTTGCACTATCTTCAAATTTAAGTAAACTAGCATCTTTAAGAGCGGTTCTAATTTCTTCATTTAATTTTTTTACAGACGCATTTGTATGAGCAAGAACAAGTAATTCGTCACCCCGTAAAGTTTTGCCTTCTTCCTCACATTTTTGTTCTACTTTCCTTCGTGTATCCATCCAATCTTTAACAAGAGTATTTATGGCTTGGTCACGCGTTTTAGTCTCATGAATGAATCCTCTATTTTTATAATGATCTAAAGCTTCCTTTACTTGTCCACGTGCAAACTGTCGTGATGCATCTTGCCCCCATTCTTCTTTTTGTCTTCTGATACCCGATAATTCTACATAACCAATATTATCAACTACAGCGCGAAATGCCGCTCCAGCCTCAATGGGTTGCAACTGCATATTATCACCAACAAGAACAATTTTTGCGCCTGCTTTTTCAACTTTTTGGACAAAATGCGAAAGTTGTTTTGAAGAAACCATTCCAGCTTCATCAATGACAAAAACATCACCAACCCGTAATTCATCTTTTTTATTTTTCCACGCTAATTCCCACGCAGCAAGAGTTTTACTTTTTATCTTTGAAGATTCTTCAAGACCTTCCGCAGCCTTCCCCGCAAGCGCTGCTCCAAATACACGCTTCCCACTATTAACCCACGCAATATTTGCGGCTTCCAATAGAGTGGATTTTCCAGCACCAGCATAACCAACAACCGCCGCAATACCTTTATCATCTGTAATATGTTGAACGGCTAATTTTTGTTCTTCTGAAAATTTAAATCTATTACTTTTATCTTTATTCTCAACAGACTTTATTGCCTCTAAAACCTGTTTATCTTTTACACCGTATCCTGTCGTTTGAGACAACGAAACAACACACCGCTCCATATCATATTCGTTTTTTAATATTTCTTTTGTTGAATAAATGATCTTATGAGGATTGGAATGATCTTTAATTTTAATCAGGTTATTGCTTTGTTCTAAACGCACCATAATATCATTAAAGTCATTTGAATTATCAACATATCTATTAATGATCTTAGCAAGATCACCACGATTAAATGTCGACTTCTCAAATGAAATCAACTTCAATACTTCATTAGGGTTTTCTTTAATTTTCTCTACAGATCTCTGTTTTATTTTTTCATTGGCTTGTACCGCATTGCTAGCAAGTCCTTTTTTACCCATTGCATAAGCAGATTGCCCCAAATGAATGGTCGGTTCTATGGATAAACCACGCTCTTTGTAAGAACGCATATCTACTTTTATATCATGACCCGCAAGTGCAAGATGCCTCGTTGCAATCTCACCCCATGAGTTGCGTAAATTCTTCAATGCATCTTTATGACCTATGACGGTTTCATAAACTATACGCTCTTCTTTTCTTATAGCATTCCCTTGTCTATCACGAATAGTAACAAGAGATTTTTTTACTGTTCCATCTTCATTTAAGACAGCTATTTTTTTGGGACCAAAACCATTTTCTAAAACTGGACGTAAAGTATGCATAATATGCACATGTGGATTTCCTTCCTTGTCATGAAAAACCCAATCAGAAACAAGACCACGTGATGAAAAGTTTTCTTTTACAAAGTCTCGTACAAGAGAAATATTTTGATCTCGTGATAACTCTAATGGCAACGCTATAACTATTTCTCTTGCCAACTGTCCATTCACGCGCTCACTATTTTGCACAGTGTTCCACAGCCATTCACTTTTTTTATCATTTGTATCAAAATAACTGAGTTGTTGTGTAATCCATTTTGGAGAACCTTCTGGAATATTCATTTCTGAATGTACAAGGTCTCTATCTTTATCATATCTATGCGTATGAGATCCTTCTAACTCATCAAACATCCTTGTCCTATGGCGATAGGCAGCCGCCGAAATTGCTGATTTTCCAGCACCAATAATTTTAGCTTGTAAATGTGTACTTGCCATAAGATATAATTACAAAAAATTGTGTTTATTTCACAGAAATAATCTATAGCATAAAACGTTTTACTTTAAAACGTATAATTGCGCCTTCAAAAATCTTTTGAAAAAAGACATTTTTCAGGAGCGCATAAATGCGCACTATTAAGTATTGTTATTGGAGATTTGTTCTGTTAAGTAAAAATAAAGATTAAAAAATAAAAGAGAGTTTGAAATGTCACGTAAATCTTTAGAAAAACTTATGGAAGAAAAAAAAGCTCTGGAAGAAAAAAGTAAAAAACTTCTTGAAAGAATTAAAGCTGCTAAAAAACAAGAAGGGGAAAAAATTGCACTATTAGCAGCTGAAGCGGGTTTAACAGAATTAAATATAACAAACGATCAATGGAAAAATATTTTCGAGGAGATTAAAGCCCGATTTCAAAAAGAACAGCAAAAAACTGAATAATCTTGGTAACTCTATAAAATCACTAAGACGCATTGAAAAAAGGAGGAGATTTTTGAGTGATGAAATAAGACGTAAAGATGCACGTGAAAAAATTATTCTAGGCGGTCTTGTCGTAAAGGCTGGTCTTAAAAATGCTGATAAGTCTTTTATTTTAGGATGTTTAATTCATGCTGCAAAACTTGATATAAATTCAAATGAATATAAAAATTTACAAAAAATAGGACAACATTCTTTTACCGATACGCGGGGTCAAAATGATAAACAATCTAGATCGTAAACAAATCATATTTTTAATATGTCCTTTCCTCTTTTCAATCATAATTCTTTTTCTTGTAAACATAACAATAAATAACATTACAGAAAATGGTACTACCCAAGATGCTTATTGGTTTGTTCGTTCAAAACCTCTCGATATTCTCGTCCTTATTGCACTTTCATGTTCTTCATTTATTCTATTACAAAAAAGACATATAAGAAAAAATATCACCATAGCATCATTAATCTCCTTTTGTCTTTTTGCTGCCTACTACAGTATAAATGAATATATAAGACTAAGTCCTTATGTAGGACAAAATAACATGACATGGGCTGATGTTTTTCCTTTCTTTGATAGGATGGTTTTGAGCGGTTCAATCATTGGTATTATTATCCTTGGTTTCACGATGAATCTATCGTTGCCAAAAAAATCGCCTTTGAAAAAATCAAAAAATACGATCTTCGGCGACTCTCAATGGATGAATATAAAACAACTTGAAATGATCTTTCCAAGTGATGGTGAAGTAGTTATAGGAGAGCGCTATAGAGTCGACGAAGATGTTGTTAAAGATGTCCAATTTAATCCCAAAGACAAAACAACATGGGGGAAAGGTGGTAGCCAGCCATTGTTAACATACAAACTTGATTTTGATTCAACTCATATGTTATTTTTTGCTGGTTCTGGTGGTTATAAAACAACCAGCAATGTTATTCCAACTTGTCTCAAATATTCCGGTCCACTGATCGTTTTTGATCCTTCAACTGAAATCGCTCCAATCGTTGGAGAAGCACGACATAAATTAAACGAAAATACCGTACATGTTCTTGCTCCTCATGGAACTTCAACAAAAACTTTTAATCCTTTAGATTGGTTATTAGATGAAAGCATTCCAGCCTATGAAAGGGAAGCGGGTTTAGTTGAGATTGCTAGACTCCTTCTTTCCGAAAACCATAAATCAACTTCAACCGATCAATTCTTTGTATCACACGCACATAATTTATTAACAGGACTACTTGCACATATCGTCTTTTCTGATGAGTACAAGTCAGAGGCAAAAAACTTAAAAACACTTCGTATGATTGTATCGGAACCAGAACCATCGGTTATTGGAAAATTGCAATCAATACAATCAAGTTCTTCATCGCAATTCATTCGTGAAACTCTTGGGGTCTTTACCAATATGGCACCGCAAACTTTCTCTGGTGTTTATGCTACTGCTTCTAAGGATACCCAATGGCTTTCCCTTGATAATTATGCCGACCTTATAAGTGGTAACGACTTTAAAACAACTGATGTCGCAAAAGGAAATATCGATATCTTTTTGAATATTCCGTCCAAAATTCTAAAATCTTACCCTGGTGTGGGACGCATTCTTGTCGGTTCTCTTCTCAAAGCTATGGAAGCCGCAAATGGAAACTATGAAAAAAGAGTCCTCTTTGTTTTAGATGAGATTGATCTGTTAGGATATATGAACATCTTAGAAGAAGCTCGTGACCGTGGGCGTAAGTATGGAATATCTCTCATGCTCTTTTACCAATCTGTAGGACAAATTGAACGTCACTTTGGTTCATCAGGTGCTATGGCATGGTTTGAAAGTTGTGCTTTTGTAAGTTATGCCGCTATTAAAGATATTAAAACAGCTGAAAATATATCAAAGGCATGTGGTAAAATGACTGTTGAAGTTCATGGCAAAAGCAAAACCCTAGGGACATCAGGAGCAAAAGGAACTGAAAGTCTAAATGTCCAGCAGAGACCTTTAATTTATCCTCATGAAATCACCCAAGAAATGCGAAAAGACGAACAGATCATTCTCATGCAAGGGCAGCCCCCTATTCGTTGCGGACGTGCCATATATTTCAGAAGAAAGGATTTAAGGGCTCTTGCTAACAAAAATAGATTTGCCCCTAAATAATAATATCTCCTAAATAGAACTCACTTCGTTCGTCCATAATCAATAAAATGAGAGGCTATCCGCCTCTCAAACTCTCTGGAACGCTCACCAAAATCATGAGATCAGACCCGCGTTCAATGAGAGGACTAACAATCCTTGGTTCTTAGTGTCAAGGAAACCATTACATGGCGCCTAAAGGCGTCCTTGACAAAGAACCTAACGTCTTGTTTCGTCCATCTCACGCGGCTCCGAAATCATGATTAGAAGGGGAACTTTTATGGGTGCCTAAACAGCACCTTATAGTATGAAAAAAACATTTGATTTCTTAACTACGTGGATAAAAAAATTATTTGTAAAATAGTGGAGGTTATGGACGGCTTTGTTGTTTTTGTCATACCTAAAAGGCAAAAATAGATTTGAAAAGGAATGGATTACAATGCCTCAACATCCTATGGCTATAATAGCGAAAAGTAATTTAAACGGATCTGATCTCAAGGTGTTTTTCATTCTGGCTTCTCGTCTTGATTTCGAAAATCTATTAGTCGTCAATCAAACGGAATTGGCTAAAAAAGTTGGTATTACCAGACATCACTTTAATCGAAGCGTAAAAAGACTAATAGCTATGGATATTCTTTTGGAAGGTCCTCGTATTGGTATTAATAGATCCTACCGTCTCAACCCAAACCTTGGTTGGAAAGGTAGTGCTAAAATCCACAAAATAGCTCTTAGAAAGAACTTAAAAAATCGCATGAAAGCAGCCGGTATTCAAGGTGTATATGAGAATAGAAAACCTTTAGAAATGGACATTAGTAATCAAATAGATCTTGAAGATTATCTTAGATAAAAAAATAATTAGCTCCATTTATCTATAAAATAAGAGGCTGCCCCCTCCTCAATTCAAAAAATCTGCTTTAGCAGGCATTTTTGATGCTTAAAATATACAGATACAGAAGAGAAAAATAATAAAAGCATAGTAGTTACGCTTCACAATGTTACCAATAATGGTAACATTGTAGCTTAATGAACAACTTCTTCTTGTATTTTATAACGATACACATTACAGTGAATCATGATTTTGGGATTTAAACATAAAGGGCTTGAAGCCTTCTACACTACTGGTACTACAAAAGGAATTCAGTCTGCTCATACTCAAAAGTTAAGGCGTATTCTAGGTGCTCTTGACGTAGCTATATCACCAAATGATTTGAATTATCCGTCCTTTCGATTACATCCTTTAAAAGGTGATCTTAAGGGCTTTTGGTCAATTACAGTAAATGGAAATTGGCGTGTAATATTCCGTTTTGTTGGTATAGATGTCGAATTAGTTGATTATCTAGATTATCATTGAATAAGGAGAGATAAAAAATGATGAAAAACCCTCCACATCCTGGAGAACTCTTGCGTGAAGATGTAATCGTAGAGCTTGGTTTATCTGTTACCGAAACAGCTGAACGGCTTGGTATGTCTCGTGTAGCTTTTTCTAGGGTTTTAAATGGAAAAGCTGCTGTTAGTCCCAATCTCGCTATTAGACTTGAAATGGCTGGTGTGAGTACTGCACGTGCTTGGCTAGCTATGCAAACAAATTATGATTTAGCGCAAGCTTTAAAACAGAAACAGCCTAAAATACATCCTCTTTGTACTAGCTCTTGTTAGTACCATTCTATCGTATTGGAGAGCTTGACGAACATTCTCTAATAAGCTTTTACTTGAAAAGCATAAGATCAGAACCAGGAGGAGCTAGCCGTAATAGCAGCGTATCGTACCCCCAATTGACAGCTAAACTTAGAAATATCAAGACAATATAACCAATGACCATTGCTGTTTGGTGTTCAAAAGGTGCAGAGCCCGCTACATATCCAGTAAAAAAAATAAATAACACCAGCAAACTCCCCCCTGCTATAAACTCTGTTAAAATAATAACCGGTTTACGAATAAGCAAAAGAAAAAGGAAAAGGAAAAAAAGGCAAATTTTCAATATCTTATGTAATATTTTATAAACGATAGAAAACACTCTACGCATTATAGTTATTAAAATTAATTGTTTGGAATTTGGATTTTTCTCTTTTTTATTTAATTTATTAGTAGATAGAGTGTCCATTACCCCCTCCAATATTTTTATCTATAAAACGCTTTATGGCTATATGATACGTTTTATTTTATTCACGATTATTTATATACCTATATAGATAATTATTTCAATTTTATGATTTTTTAGTGCTTAATGAACTTCTTTAGGTTAATAATGTTTTGAATTGACACCTATAAAGGCGTCGGGCGCTCAAAACACAGCCTAAAGTCTGTTGTTATGCTTTCCCCGTAAAGGTATTATATGACATAACCACACCCGACAAAATCATTATACGTTTTTNTTTTTTATAATATTTTCAAATATTTATCTCATAAAATAGCTTATAATTTTTATCTCTTTCTTTTGTAGTATTTGCCCCTAAAAGCTCTCCCTTCTAATTATGATTTCGGAGCCGCGTGAGAGGGACGAAACAAGCCGTTAGGTTCTTTGTCAAGGACGCCGTTAGGCGCCATGTAATGGTCTCCTTGACACTAAGAACCAAGACTTGTTAGTCCTCTCATTAAAAGCGGATCTGATGTCATGATTTTGGTGAGCGTTCTAGAGAGTTTGAGAGGCAGATAGCCTCTCATTAAAAAATAAAGTTTGTAAATAAAAACTATTTTTATTGTCAATCTTCTGAAATTCTTCTATGAATTAATCAATGTGTTGATTGCATACGCAACAATCAACAAGGGATTAAAAGCCTTAAATTATAGCGTTAGAATTAGCTCACTATGTTGGGCTTCCCGGAGTTCCGGGAGTTTTTGTTATGTCCAGGTGCTTTTCAGCACTAAAAGCAAAAAGCTGACTATAATTCAGTACTTTTAACTCCCGGAATACCAATGCGAGGGCGCTCGCACCCGGTAGGGGGGAATTTAAAGTGCAAAACAAAACTCCACATTTTAATGACATTTCTGTAGGCAAAAGAATTCGTCATAAACGCATTTCAATGGGAATTTCTCAGACCGAATTAGGAAACAAATTAGGAGTAAGCTTCCAACAAATCCAAAAATATGAAAAAGGCTCAAATCGTGTAGGAGCTGGACGCTTGCAGGAAATCGCTAACATACTAGATGTTCATATCTCCTTTTTTTATACCGATATTTCACAAAAAAGAAATATTCCGTACCCTTATGATGAAGAAATTTCCAGTAAAGAAGAATATTTCCTTTTAAAAGGTTTTAGAAAACTTAATCCTAAAAAACAGAAAGCAGTTTTGTGTTTGTTTTCTGAATAAAATGAAAACTTTTAAAATTATAGCGTACAAACTAATCGCTCTGTTTATAAGCATTCATTAATATTTCTAGAAAATCACCATGGCGATATCGCTCTTGTTTAGCCATCAATTTAAAACGATTAATGATATTTACGCTAGCTTTGATATTTAATTGTATCTCAACTGACTGTTCACGACTTGGGAAAGTTGCTGCCTTATCTATCTCTTTGCGTTGTACAATGTTTAAAGAAGATTGAGTTTGTCGTGGTTTAAAATCATCAAGTTCTGAAAAATTTAATGGTTTTCTTTCTGTACTCATTCTTTAATTTCCTTTCTCTTGAACTTTTTTTAGCTTTGTAATGACTTCAGCAACAAATGCTTCAACATTGCCAATCGCAGTTTCTAAATTATTAACTTCCTTTGGATTGAGATTACGATGTGAACCTCCAGTTGCAAAGATTGCGGAAAAAGCATCACGTTCATTGATTTCTGTTTCAAAAACATCAAGTTCTGGGTTTTTTCTAAATTGAGATGATACAAAACGAGCAGTTCTGGATTTTGCAACAACTTTAGATTGCGTAAACAAAACAGAATAAGCGATAAGACGCCGGACAGCTTTCATATCTCTGTGAATTTCTTTTATAATTTCGATAGCTGCTATAGCATCTTGCTGTTGTTCCTTCATAGGAACAATTACAAAATCAGATTGACTAATTGCATAACTAGTTAAGCGTGATGCTGTACCTTCTAGATCAACAATTACGAATGGATCTCTAGTAGATGCAATTTCTATTTCATCTAAAATAGTTTTTTCGGATTCATTAGTAACGACAGTAAGATTATCTGGTTTACCCGGCAATTCAGACCAAGTGGTAATAGGATGTCGAGGATCAGCATCTATAATTGTAACAGGTTTAGCATGTGCAAGTTCACAAGCAAGGAGCAAAGCAGATGTTGTTTTTCCACTCCCCCCCTTGGAATTAGCAAAGGATATGACAGGCATTTAGTTACTTTCTAAATAGAATATAGTATTATATAGTATTATACCATAAGGTATAATAAAGTATTAAAATATACCCTTTATAAGGAAAAAAAATGACCAATAAACCCTTTCAAAATCATAACGATAAAGTTTTTAAAAACGTTAGCAAATTTTTTGAAACTTTTAATCAAAAAATAGATTGTTTTAACAAACCCGATACAATACAGCGTGATGGATTTACAGAAGTTAAAACAAAAAGAGGAGATAGGAAAAAAATAATTTTTCTATGAGAAGTTCGTCAGTTAAGTTTACTATACCTTATGGTATTATATAGTATGGTATAGTACTATACTAAAAGATACCTTTATGTTCTTGGCATGGTAATGATAGGCTTTATTTTTGTAAGCTTGATGTTTTTACGTTCAATAAATAAACGTAAGGTGTTCACACTAACTCCTAATGTCTTAGCAATACGGCTCTGTGATAAACCAACATTTATAAATGCTTGAATTTCATCA
>NZ_JBHIQF010000003.1:0-5275 GCF_042196445.1 Bartonella sp. AP11XZML | reverse complement strand
AAAGGTCAAAACAATGAAAAAACTTTTATTGGCAACAGCCGTCTATGCAGCTTCATTTGGCTTTCAAACAAATGCCTTTGCTATCATGGTATATGATCCCGCGGCTGTTGGACAAATAATGAAACAAGTCCAGCAAGGCACACAACAACTTAACAAATTGCAAGAACAAATTCAACAAGGCAGACAACAGCTTGACCAATTAAAGAGCCAACTCGATCAAGCGAAACAATTATATAACTCCTTGAATGGAAAAACAGATTTGTCTGCTCTTCAAGAATTGCTCAACAAGCAAGGAAATAATGCTGCTCTCCCCTCTGATTTTAATCATTTAGAACAATCAATAGATGGCACCGGGGGTGGTAGCGGAAACACTGAAAAATGGAAAGAAAAACTTTTATACAAAGAACCATCGGGTGGTGGAGGATCAAAAGAAGCAGTTGATGCCTTTTACAAGCAAGAAGTGGAAAAATTGCACAATCGCAATGTAGGACAAGCAGCAACAGGGCAAGCTGTTTACGAAGATGCCGATAAAAAGAAAGAAGCCATTAGTAAGATTATTGAAAAACTCAAAAATGCTAAAACCGCTGCTGAAGTTCAAGACGCTCAAACACAATTAGCAGCTATACAAGCAATATTACAAGCAGAGGCTTTACAAACTCAAGCTACTTCTATGATTCAACAAGCTCAATCTGAAGCTGAAGCAATACGGATTAGAGAAGAAGCTAGTAAAAGATACCAAGATTATGCAAATCAACTTCGCGGTCATTAAAAGTTAAAGAGGGACTTAATCATGAACAAAGTTATTATCGCAGCACTACTACTTAGCACAGGGCTGATCACCGCTGGATGTGAAAAAACCTACAGTGTAGAAGATTTTAAGAAAGATGAAAATTTACTTAAAGAATGGGCGGTGAGATGTGGATTTACAGGAAATTCGAAAAACTGTCAAAATGCACGATTAGCCGATCATCAAATTCATGAAGAACGTCGGGCAAAAATTGACGAAGAAAATCGTAAACGTAGAGAAGAATTTGAGAAAAAACAACAAGAAGAAGAAGCTAAGAGAAACGCTGAATATGAAAAAAGGAGAGCTAAAGCAAAAAGCGAAAACAATTTCGATCCATAAAAATTATTATAACAATCAGGAATAAAAGTATTAAAAAAAATTATAAAATGGATATCCAATGGTAACAAAAGAATTATTTACCATGATAGATCAGCGTTTAATGAAGGCTCTTACAGATATAATGGATAAAACTATTAGCAATCTTTCAGGCGCTTTATCTGTTCCTCTTCAATCAGCTTGTATAATCTATATAGCATTTATAGGTTACAACATTATGTATGGGCGTTCTTCTATGCCCTTATGGGATTTTATAGCAACAACTTTCAAACTTGGCATCATCGTTACACTCACCACAAGAGCCGCTAACTATAACACATGGGTTACAAATATATTTTTCACTGATCTGCCTAATGCCATTTCAAATGCTACACAAGGTGCAATTTCTGATAAGAATGTCTGGGACAATATGATACAAAATGCTTATGCGCACGCCTTTGACGCAGCAAATAAATACAACGGATGGACTGAAGTTGGTACGTATATTGTTAACTGGATTGCTGGTCTTATTTGCTTAATTATTTCTGGGGTTTTTTGCACCATTGGTTTTATCGTCACAATATTTGCTAAATTTGGATCATTTCTTGTCATATCAGTGGGACCAATATTTATAGGTTTTGGTCTATTTTCAGCAACAAGACGTTTTACAGAAGCGTGGTTAGGTCAATTGGCAAACTTCATCATTTTGCAAGTATTAGTCGTGTTGCTTGGTAACGTGTATGTAAGTCTTGCAATGGAAATCCTTAAAGGTGACCTTACAGATATCATGTTTTCTTTACTTCAATTTTTGGTTATTGGCATTGGTGGGATTTATCTTTTCATCCATTTACCCGGAATTGCCTCTGCTTTAGCTTCTGGAGGAGCAGCTCTTACAGGATCAACACATTTAGCTCACCATTCTAGTAGAGCAGCTGGACGTGGTGCTCTTGCAGCCGCTCGTTCTGGTGTTAGCGGTCTAAGAGGTTTGGCGTCAAAATTTAGAGGAGGTTAATACCACAAATGCGGGGTTTAAAAAAAATTGGGATTATTTTGCCATTTCTTTTTCTTAGTGGCTGTATGTCTTCACCAAACACGCTGAAATCACTCCCAAAGTGTGATGGATATTCTAAACGTCCACTCAACAGATCAATGTGGAATTGGGAAGGGAAGAAGCCCACTCCAAGACCTATTATCATAAGTGGCAATACACAATCATCCGTGAAAGAGAGCAAACTTGAAACGCTTTTGGCACAAAAATTAACGGACGAAGAAATGAAGTCTTACAAAAATTGCGGGCAAAAAGCATGAAAGAAAACGCCGTAGAACAATATATTGCTGAAGCACGCTCGTTCGATCAAGATCGCATGCTCGCCTCACGCCGCACCACCCGCATCTCGCTTGCAATCGCCGGCATAGCCGTTGCTGTTGCAATAATGTCTTCTCTCGCGGTCATCACCCTCACGCCCCTTAAAACCGTAGAACCCTTTGTCATCCGCGTTGACAATTCAACCGGCATCACCGAAGTTGTGGAAGCCTTAAAAGAAGGTCCCACCAATGTCGACGAAGCAATCACACGCTATTTTGCCGCAAAATACGTCCGCTCCCGTGAAGGTTTCGCCGTAGAAGAAACGCAAAATAACTTCGAAACCGTCTCTCTCCTCTCCTCTCCTGAAGAACGAGAAAGATTTGCTGGATGGTACGGAGCAAAAAATCCCCAAAGTCCCCAACTTCTTTATAAAAACGCCACCGTTACAATAACAATAAAATCAATTTCCTTTATCAATGAAAATGTCGCCCAAGTGCGTTACTACAGAACTGTACGTAACAACGACAACAACAAAGAATTCATCACCCACTGGGTTGCAACCCTCACCTTTGAATATACCAATGCCCCTATATCTGTCCAAAACCGTTTGATAAATCCCCTAGGGTTTATTGTTAATGAATATAGAACCGATCCGGAAGTGGTCAACTGATCATGACAAAAAAAATTCTTTTTCTCATTCTTAACATCGCTATCACCCTTTCTTTAACGCCTAGCCATGCCAGTATTTTTCCCACCCGCGCGCCAAGCGATAGCCGCATTCGCTTTATCAATTATGATGCTTATAATGTTACAAAAATTATTGGCTCCATACGCTCATCGGTACAAATAGAATTTTCTCCCAATGAAGAAATTGCCCATGTGGCAATTGGCAACAGTGTTGCATGGGAAGTCGCCCCCGCTGGCAATATTCTTTTCCTTAAAGCAAGAGAAGTCCAACCCATTACCAATCTCCAAGTCGTCACCACAAAGCTTGATGGCTCAAAGCGCTCCTATCAATTTGAACTTACGATCAAAGATGGGGAAATTTCANACAATCCCAACGGATTGATAATGTCTTCAACGCTTATGAAATATACGGACCTCGCAATTGGGCTTACACCGCTCAAGGCTCTATCACTCTCGAACCCTCCTCCGTTTATGACAATGGCAAAACCACAACATTTACATTTCCAAACAACCAAGAAATCCCTGCCATTTATATTGTCAGCAATGACGGTACAGAATCGCTGGTTCCCAAAACCACAAGAAGCAACATGGTGATTGTCCACGCCATTAGCGCACGCTTCACCCTAAGACAGGGAAAAAACGTCCTATGCGTCTTTAACGAAGCCTATCAACCAAAAGGCACAAATCCAAATACCGGAACAACCTCACCATCTGTTGAACGTAAAATTGCATCAGATCTTTAAATAAGCGGGAATTGAAGGGGACAACACATGAGTGATAAATCAATCATCGACGATCGAGGATCTATTGGAGATGGCAAAAATAATACATCAAAATCGGATACAAAAAAAAATAATCATTATTATAGCTTTTGTAGGATTTTGCGCATATGTGCTTTGGAATATATTTTCAACACCACCAACATCAAAAGACACGGCAAATATCCATAAAAAACAAGAATTTAATAACTCAGTTACTCCCTTAGAATTAGTTTCCGCTGAATCACAAGCAAAAATTGCTCCAATTACACTACCAACACCATCACCAACACCAGAAAAAATAGTTGAACATGATCCTTTACTTGATGCAGCACAACGTTCTCCAGTATTGGCTTTTACGAGCAATCCCCACCCTTCTTCAACTCAAATACCGAGAAATAACTATAGTAATAATATAAGTGAAACTCCTAACAATGATTCACAAAGTTTTTCCTCACTTCTAAAGCCTACAAAAATAGAAGGTACAAGAGCTGGGATCATGGGAAATAGAAACTTTATCATCGCCATGGGAACCTCTATCCCCTGTATCTTAGAAACGGCATTAAACAGTGACCAACCAGGCTTTGCAAGCTGCATCATCAACCGTGATATCCTCTCTGACAATGGGCGCGTTGTTTTGCTTGATAAAGGAACCCAAGTCGTTGGAGAATACCGAGGAGGGCTTAAAAAAGGTCAATCTCGCCTCTTTGTGCTCTGGACAAGAGCAAAAACACCAACCGGTGTCATCATCAATCTTGCATCTCCCGCAACTGACAGTTTAGGGAGAGCTGGTTTTGACGGCAACGTCAACACCCATTGGTGGGAACGCTTCAGTTCAGCATTATTACTCACCGTTGTTGATAGCGTTACAACAAACCTAACCAATAAAAAGAAAGGCAATTCTAACTCAGGTGGTGGTTTCAACAGCTCTGAAGCAAGCAATATCGGAAAAGATACAGCCACCGTTGCTCTTGAAAATCAAATCAACATCCCTCCTACCCTAGAAAAATTTCAAGGCGAACTCGTCAACATCTTTGTAGCAAGAGATCTCGATTTTTCATCTGTCTATAAACTAGTCGTAACAAGCAAAAGGTATCACTCTACTCCAAACTATTCCTTTTTTCATTAAGTCAATAAAGCCACATTATGCCATCAGCAAAAAATGCAGAACGAGCTTCCATCGTTTTAACAAAATTAAAGATCTTAGATGACTTCCTTAATGATGAAAATTTATTTGAGATTGTTGTCAATCGCCCAGGCGAAGTGATTGTTGAGGGTCCCAATGGTTGGCAAACCCACATCTTAAAAGAACTAACCTACAGCGAGCTAGAAGGGATTGCAAAAGTTGTTGCTGCCTACACAACACAAAAAATCAGTGTAGAAAACCCCGTTCTCTCCGCAACACTGCCAAACAACGAACGC
>NZ_JBHIQF010000002.1:0-5373 GCF_042196445.1 Bartonella sp. AP11XZML | reverse complement strand
TATTAAAGGGCGTAAAACAAAACAGTCCCTTCAGGGTATTTTAGGTGTACGCTATAGTTTCTAACGATATGGTTATTTTTTAGTTATCTTTAAATGTATGATTAGTTTTTTTAAGTTTTTAATGCAGCATCAGAGAACAATTTTTCAGAGCACGCAGCTTCGTTGTTCTTGATAAACTGTATTCCCTTATATACTTGATTATGCATTACTTTTTTTTGATAAGAAAATTCTGAGGAAATGCTAAAGAAGCCCTATAAAAACGCCCTTATATTCTTGATCAAAAAAGTATTTAAAAAACTGTAAAGAACGGTTTTTTATGAGATAAGGGGGATTTTTAAGAAGGATTATTGCAATCTAAGGTTGAAAATATGTTTTGTAGAGCTAATTACGTTCAGTGTCTATGCAGGCGTGAAGGGGGGAGGATATGGCTCTACAATATAAATGGAAACGACATTGTTGGATACTCATGTTGAGCAGCTGTTTTGTGCAAGCTGCTGCTGCAAATGAGGGGAGAACAGCACTTTTTTGTCAATCTTCAAGTTATGAAAATGATAAAGTATTTCAAGATCAATACAATGAGGATATGAAAACAGGTAGATGCATACTTGGAGCCTCTAATGATGTCATGGTAAGAACGCGCAATGAATTAGACTTTTTGAAAAAGCCTAGCGATTTTATCATGGATAAGGGTGCTAGAGTGTTTGCGAGTCAACAGGAGCTTGACAGCAGCCATCGTGACAATGCTGGATATAATGCACAAGAACAAAATACTGCATTTCTTAAAAAGCCTGAACTTATTTCCATTAAAGATGGGGCACTGTTAGAAAATTATATCCTTGATAATGAAGGTAAAGCATACATTTCAAATGATGGTGAGATTGATAGTCCAGGGCGATCCATTAATAACACTGTAAGGAATGGTGCAGAGCTTTATGTGTATGCAGGAGGACTCAGTGAGAATAGTAAAATTGAATATGGTGGAATTGAAAATGTTGAGGCTTTGAAGGGAAAACAAGGTTTTTCGAAAAATGCTGTTGTTAAAGAAGGCGGGCACCAAAGTGTTGGAAATGGAGGGAAAGTAGAGGGGACTAAAATTTATGGCGGTGAGCAGCTTGTTTTCGGCGAGGGGGATGTTGGAGGAGAGGTTAAAGGCAGTAGTGCTTCTCATACTATCATTTATGGTCAAGATGAAACACTAGGCCAACAAAAAGTATATGATGGCGGAAAAGTTTGGAATACAAAAGTTATGCAAGGGGGTGTCCAAGAGGTTGGACAAAAGTCTCAAAGTGCAAAAAATGGTGGTTTTTCATTTGACACAGAAGTTTTTGGTGGTGGTAAACAACGTATCTTAAAAGGCGGTCAGGCTATTGGAGTCACTTTAAATGAGAGTGCTATTCAGGAAATATATACTGATGGATCTGTAAAAAATCTAACAATGAATGATCAAACAAAATCATGGGTGCATGCTGGAGCAACATTAGAAGGCAAGACACAGGTAAACCATTCTGGACAGATCCATCTTTATGCTGGGAATGATCAACATCATACCATAGTAGAAGATATTATTTTAAATGGAAAAGATACAAAACTATACTCTATTACTGATGAGTTTGATGGAAAAAGTTCTTTGATACAAAAATTAAGTGGTGAAGGGAGTGTTATTTTTTCGTTTACAGGTTCTGATCCATATTATTCTCAGCTTCATGTGAATAATCTTTCAGGAAATTTACATTTCGCGTTCAATACTACGATTGCCCATAACCGTGGTGATTATCTCTTGGTTGAGAAAGGCGCTGGGAAACATACAATAAGTGTTGCTGATTCTGGAGTTGAAATCACGGATCCTTTTTCAAATAAGCGTGATTTAATTACGGATCAAAGTGGTGGAGCGCATTTTACGCTGACAGATCTTAAGGGTGAAAAAATTAACGCCATTGATGGTGGAACTTATATGTATGATTTGAAAGAAAGAAAGGATGAAAATGGAAAAGTTTGGTTTTTATCGGCAGATCGCCTCAGTGGACCAGAAAACTCTATTCCAGATCCGACAAATCCTTTTTTTCCTGGAGAAACATCAACGACACCTTCTACAGATGCAGTGTTAACGTTGTCCGTAGTTCCTGGACTTATTTTTAACAATGAATTGCAAATTGTCCGGAATGGTAGAAAAATTTGGAACAGGAATAGGAAAGATATCGAACTATGGACTTATGGGATTAAGAGCAGAGAACGTATTGCGACAGGCCATACACACTTTAAGCTTGGGCAGACAGGTTTAGTCTTTGGTGCTGATCAGTTGAGTGCATTAAGGCATGGAGAGTTGTATGTTGGTGGTTTCGGGAGTTATGATCAAGCACGTATTTCTCATACACGAGGTGGTGACAGCGATTTGAGCTCTTATAGTATTGGAACTTACGCAACTTATTTTGATCATCGTGGATGGTATATGGATGGTGTTTTGAAATATAATTATTACCGAGATAATTTGAAAGCCATATCAACGAATGGTTTTGCCATTCAAAGTCATTACAATCAGTGGGCGATAGGTGGATCATTTGAGATTGGTTGTTATTTTAAACCGGCACAGAATACTTGGATGCAGCCTTATATCAAGCTAACAGGTTTGCAGGTTGAAGGTAAAAGAATAAAACTTTCCAATGGAATGATAGGTGATCTAAGCCCATTAACTTCATTCCGCAGTGAAGTTGGATTGACTGCAGGACATGAATTTTTTGTGAGTTCAGAAACTTCATTAACAGCTTACATTATGGCAGCTTGGTTGCGTGAGAATATAAATAATAATTATACGACAATTAATAACCAGTATAAATTTATTACAGATTTGTCAGGCAGTGCGGGTAAATTGGGAATTGGTTTAAACGGTTCGGTCAATGATAAACTAACACTTTATGCGGAAGCACATTATCTAAAAGGACATAAGATTAAGAATGCTCTTCAAGGTATTTTAGGATTACGCTATAGTTTCTAAATATGTGTGTATGGCTGATTAACTTTACAAATGTAATTGTTTTGCAAGCTTAAAGAGATAACGTTCGGCTATGTCTTCTCGAGAGTGTAGGGACTTTCTCAAATAGTAGGAATGTCTTTATACTCTCTCTTTTAAAGGCAACATACTGAATTTATAATAATAATTCATTTCTATGCATGTTGAATGAGAGTCGCAAAAATCATAGGATTCTCTCATTCCAAATTTGTTTATGTTGAATCAATCAAAATTATTCGCTTGGCACATCGCAAGCGGGATGAAGGTGTGTATAAAAACTATACAAAAAAGAAGTAAAAATGTCTCTGATGAATCGTCTCTAGTGTCAAGGGCTGTCACAACATTGGGATGGCAAAGTGTATGATGATATCGGCCCGCTTCTTCATAAGCGTAAAGATTGGGGGGGCAATGGCTTTACCGGTATATCATTCATGGATGACGTGGCGAAATGGGCTTGAGTGCATTGAGAGATGTATCTTTAAAACAAGTGAGTGAATGTACAACCCAATGGCGTTTTGTTTTACGTGAAGAGGGGACCCATTAAAGGGCACGAGCATTTTTTTCATCTATAATTCCAGATATGCAAATTATTCCTTTAATTTAAGTGAACATTTTGAATTTTATTCAATTTTTCTGCCCTAAGTTAGAGTTTTTTAGTGGTTTATAGACAAACAACTTTAAGTTGTTTAAATTAAAAAAATACACTAAAAAATTGTATTTAGACATAAATAAAACACATTATGATACAATCTAAAATGAGCTATCTATGTAGTCGCGAGGTATTTTCTAAATAATTGAGAGTGGAGTGTGGATAATGCGGTATAAATACAAATTAAGTTTTTCAGTATTGATGATCAGTAGTTGTCTTGTGCAATCTGCAAGTGCAGTTGAGAGTAGGAATAGAGTGCTAACAAGAGCAACACATGTGGTAAATAGAGAAGAGGAAGAAAAAAAAATAGCACTGATGTCTAATTTTTTTCGCAATAATACTATTCTCAAAGATGGTGATGTAGAGCTTGTTGATAATGGAGAAAGTTCTGTAGGTTCCACTATTAAAAAAGGAGGGATGCAAATAGTTACACGGGCAGGAATTGCAATGAACGCCAAAATTTTGGGAGGTCAGCAGTTTATTCATGAAGAGCCATATATTGATCTTACAAGCGTGGAGAGAAAAAGTAGTGCATATAATTCCACAGTTACTGGGGATGGTGGAACAGTTGGACAGCAGAATGTGTATGATGGAGCGTGGGGTTGGTATACGAAAGTGGGAGATAACGGAGAACAAAATCTTTATGCAGGACAAAGAAAAGAGGGGGGAAAATCAATGTATGCTGAGGTCTCTGAGAATGGGAGACAGCACGTCTTAGCGTTAGGAGAATCTTATGCTACTAATTTGAAAGATCATGCTATTCAAGTTGTATATCCTGAAGGGTTTGTGGATGGTCTGACTGTTAACAACTTTGCTAAATCGTGGTTCCATGTTGGTGTACAAGAGGTCCTTGGAGAAGTAAGGATTAATGATCACGGAGAACTTTATTTATTCGCTGGTGATAGGACAAATCATACGACTAAGAAAAAAATTCCTATAAAGGACAGAGTGGATGAAACAATATTTGAGGTTGGTGAACGGAATATGGGAGAAAAACCTCAGATTGAAATTGAAGATTTAGGGGGGCAAAATGGGACTGTTATTTTTACTTCTATACCGTATGATCCACGATATATTTCACTTCATGTTGAGAAACTTTCAGGGAGTTTATATTTTCGATTCAATATTAGTGCTACGGGGGATTCGAGTGATTACTTATCGATTGATGAGGGCGCAGGTAATCACAAAATAAGCGTTGTAGATTCTGGTCGTGAAATTACAGGTCTTCTCTCACAAAAGAATAGTTTGGTCACAGGGATTAATTTAATTACTGATAGAAGCCACAATGGAGGCGCTAATTTTACTCTGGCAGACCTTTCGGGTAAGGACATTACAGCTGTTGATGGTGGGGCCTATCAATATCAATTGCTGAAGAGAGATAGATGTGCTGATTCTAGTGGTAGTGCTACAATTTGGTATTTAGGAAGAGCCTCTGGAGGTACGACACGTTCGAATACTGAAGCACAGTGTGTAAACAAGAAAACGAAGATTCCTCTTGCATTATCTGATCAAGGTGCTCCTTCTAGAGGAAAAAATACCGGTCCTCGTCCACTTACTAAAAAACAGCCATCTAAACCACGACCTCCACGTCATTTAAGAGGGGCACAGAATGTCTCTAGTGTTTCTGTATCTCCAACTGTTTCCTCTCTTGGAAGTCACGTTATTGAAGTCTTAGGTTCAGGAAGTTCTCATCCTCTTTCTGATGAAAAACAACAAACTG
>NZ_JBHIQF010000001.1:0-1345 GCF_042196445.1 Bartonella sp. AP11XZML | reverse complement strand
ATACGAGTGTGACTTTAGGCAAAGGTAAGGATAAGGCAGCTGTTGGTCTTCATAATGTTGCCGATGGTCAGATTGCCAAGGATTCACGTGATGCAATCACGGGTGGACAGGTTAACAAAATCGGTGAGGATGTAGCTAAGATTTTAGGTGGAGAAGCATCCTTTAAAGAGGGTGTTTTTACAGCTCCGACTTATAAAATCTCTAATGTTTCTGACGATGGTACAGTAACGACTAATTCACATAACGATGTTGGTAGCGCCTTTGCGGGTCTTGATACGAGTGTCAAGAATGTGAACACTCATCTGTCTAATGAGGTCAAAAAGTTTGATGAAAAACTAAGTAATATTACGCAAGCAGTTCAAGGCGATGCATTGTTATGGGGCAAGACTAAAGGTGCGTTTGTAGCGACGCATGGGGACAATAAAGAGAACAGCAAGCTTACATCACTTGCAGCTGGCTCTATAGTATCAGGCTCGAGTGATGCGATTACGGGTGGACAGATTTATGATCTGCAAAAACAGTTTGCAACGTATTTTGGTGGAGGTGCAGGTTATAATGAAAAGGGAGAATGGGTTGCACCTACCTTCAAGCTTAAAACTGTCAATTCTGATGGTAGTGCTGGTGAGGAAAAGGTTTACAGTAGTGTATCGGAAGCATTTGCTGGAGTTGCGAGTTCTATCACGAATGTTCATAATGATGTAACTAATGTTGTCAGTGATAGCCTTGCTAAGCAGGATGATAATACGAAGGTTATCACTATTGGGAAAGAAGTAGAAGGTACAGAACTCAATATTGCCAACAGTAAGAAAGAAGACCGGATACTTTCAGGTGTTAAGGCAGGAGTTCTTTCAGCAGAATCGACAGAAGTTGTAAATGGCTCTCAGTTATTTGCGACTAATAAAAATGTTACGACAGTGACTACTAATCTAGACAGTGTTTCTAAAAATACATCGAGCTATTTAGGTGGTGGTGCTGATGTTCTTGTAGGCAATCTTCCGACGTATGTTGTTGGAGGTCAGTCATATCATGATGTTGGTTCAGCCTTTAGCGGTGTTGATACATCGCTGACAGATCTTCATAATGAGCTTTCTAAGAACAGCAATGAACTTACACAGACCATTGAGCAGAATGCTTTATTATGGAATGATGAAGCCAATGCCTTTGTCGCGCGTCATGAGAAGAAGCAAGAAGAACAAGGCAGAGCTGTCAGGACACAAGAAAACAGTAGAATTACGTTCCTTGCAAATGGTGAGATTAGCGCTACATCAACAGATGCTGTAACGGGTAGTCAGCTTTTTGAAACGAATGATAAGGTTGTTACTTATTTAGGAGGCAATGCAGCTTT